>NZ_FZMP01000030.1 GCF_900196725.1 Candidatus Methanoperedens nitratireducens
GATGTTGTATTGGGAAATGTTTCTGTACTGGGAAATGTTCCTGGAAAAGACATTAACGAAATGTCCTTTGACGAACTGCTGACCGAAAAGAGCGCCATGTTTGAATCTATACTGGCTCTTGAAAATAAATTCAATGCTGGAGAGATTGCAGATGAAGAGTACAAAGAACTCAAGAAAGAATACAAAGAAAGATCGATTGCCATTATAAAACAATTAAAAGAAGCTGCGTTAAACCTTGATCTTAACCAGCCTGTACCCACACTTGAGAAGATAATAGCGCATGTGGATGACATAGATATCCTGGAAGAGCTGCTTGAGCGTGAGAAAGAAGGAGACAACAGGGATGAGCTAAAGGAGACTATTGAACAGCGGATTGAGGACATAGAACAAAATGAGTAAACATTCAGGAGAGAGCGGGGCAACCCGCCTCTCTTCGGACAAAACAGACTTGAGAGATAAATAATGAATGCGGGGCCTCTTGGCATTAAAATAATCATACTATTTATTTTAGTATCACGGATCATTTCGGTTTATGCGGAGGAGGACATGACCTCTCATCTGATTTGCCCCTGCGAGTGTGCCATGGTTATTTCAACATGCGATTGCTCAACTGCTGTACAGGTTAAAAAAGAAATAAATTCAATGAAGGATGCAGGTTTTTCGGAAAATCAGATATTTTCAGCACTACAGGCAGAGTACGGCAAGGAAATTCTGGCACATCCTGAGAAAGATAGTTCAATAACGTTATGGGCGGGCGGTATATTATTTGTCATTACGTTTGTATTCCTTGGATACATTGCTATCAAAAAACCAGATCTGAGAATTATACATGACATACCTGATAAACAGAAATACGAACAACAGTTTGAAGAAGAATATCAGAAATTTGTCTCTGAGGTGGAAGAAAAGTGAAAATAGCTCTAAATGGATACATTTTAGTGTTCGTAGTAATATTTTATTTCATAAGCATTGTCTCTGCTCAAACCGACAAGAGCATTGAGAGCGAAAAAATTATTGGAAATGTTACCAATGAGCAAAATCTGAGTAACCAGAGCTATAATATTAAAGTTGTTCTGGACCATATTTTCATTTCAAAGAAAAATAATTCTCTTGAAATTTCCGAGATTGTCATATTCAGGAACGAAGGTCCTGAGATCTACTATACCAGGGATAACCACACATTCTTTGCAATATCAACCCCGCAGGATATTAAAAATCTGAGAACCCAGGCAATGGAATGCTGCCTTGTGCAGGAAGAAGGAGTTGTGTTTATGGACCCGATGCAGCCTATTAAGCCGGGAGATAACTTTGAGATGCAGGTATCTTACATGCTCCCGTCACAGAATTCAGAGTATGTATTCAATAAAAGTGCAGTGTACAATACCACTTCTCTTTTATTCCTCGTTGATAAGAAAAGTGGACTGAATCTTGAAGGGTTATATGAAACCCTGACACTTGCCGGAAATGAATATAATGTTATTACCTTTAACAACCTCAAGGCAGGAGAAACTGCCAGCATTCCAATTAAAATAACACAAGAGCGAAATTATCTATATGCCGTGATCGGTTTGATTTCTTTATTTTTAATAGGTTTAGTATACCGTTTTAAGGATAAAATCCTCGGAAAAGTAGGAAAAGCATACACCCTTGAAGAACTTGAGCTTGAGAAAATAAGGATTTTCCAGACAATTCACGGGTTTGAGAAACATGCTGGGGCTGATAGCTCCGAGGAGTACAGGAGATTGATGGAGGAGTACAGGGAGAAAGCAATTGAAATATTTATTAAAATAGATAAACTAAGAAATAAAAATTAAGTCTAACCAGGAGGTATCGGGGAATATGTCGAAATTAAGAAAATCCGGAAGAAAAGTGCTGAAAGGAAAACAAAATGCACAGTACCATGCAGCGGCGGCATATACCTTGCCTGTTACTGCGGCTGTATAGTTAATTCATAAAAAGGAGAGAACAAAAATATGCAGATAGATCCAGTTTGTGGAATGCGGGTTGATGAAAGGACTGCACAGTATAAGACAGAATATAAAGGCAAGACCTATTACTTCTGTGCACCGGGTTGTAAGAAAGCGTTTGAGTCAGAGCCCGAGAAATACCTCAAAGGCGGACCTGTAGGTATGGGTGGAGAAGGCAGAAAACCCTGGTGGAAATTCTGGTAAAGAGATGAGATTACATGAGATTAACAGAAATTATAATCGCACTATTGATCCTGGTTACAGCTTCAATCAGTGGATGTATATCGAGCAGCGAACCTGAAACCGAAGAATCTGTAACTACGGATACACCGACCATAGCAGAGACGCGGGTCTCCACCGAAGGGTCGCCGGGGATGAAAGAGAATTCGGAAGCCGGAGTGACCATTACTGCCGTGTATCTTGGTAATAACGCTTTTGATATTAAAATGGATACGCACTCAGGCTCTCTGGATTACGAGATGGAGAAGATATCCTACATACGCGACAGCAAAGGGAATATCATCAAACCCGAATCATGGGACGGGGGCATTGGAGGGCATCACTTCGAAGGTACCCTGAAATTCCCGAAATTCGATGACAGCGCCGGTTTTGAGCTTGTCATTCAGGATGTTGCGGAAGTAAAAGAAAGGGTCTTGAAGTGGTAAGGGCATGTCAGGAAATCAAAAAATCCGGGAGCTATTAAAAAACCCTTTTATTTTCGGAGGAACTGCAGGACTGCTTGTGGTACTTTTTAACATCTCGATCGCTTCCTTAGCCGAGGGCTCCTTTGAAAAGGGATACGAAGTATTTCTTGCCAACGGTATATTCGTTTACCTTATTCCCCTGGCAGTCGGGGTGCAGATGGGTCTTTTCAGCGATCTATTGCCTGCTGTGAGTTTTATCCTTGCAACATCCTCATTCCTTACCGGGTATAAGGACACTATTATCATCATCGGGCTATCGGTCAACCTGGCGGGCAGCGCGTACATAGCAAGTGTAATCTTAAGAGACAGAACGATCATCGCAGCAGGGAAAAGCTGCTGTGCACGGGGTGATTGAATGAAAAAAGAGATTCATGCAGTATATGCAGTCATCATTGTGGCTGTTGTGCTTATTATATATTTCTCATTCCTGTCAGATAGCAGAAAAAGCATTTTCACCGAGAAACTGGGCGACATGACCCTTACAGAGTATGAGACACAGGATACTGCTGCCCTGGAAATATCGAAGATATCTGTCTTAAGGGACTTACCTCTTGCACGTGGATATTATGCAGTATACAGCGGCAGGAAAGGAACCATGCGTATGTGGGTTGCCGAACCGCCTGATCATAACATTGCAAATGACGCTTTTGAATCCATGAACTCCATGCTGGGCGCATCGAGCGGACATGAGGAGCATGAATATTCAGGTGACGTGGGTCAGACAGAATCGCACGGCGGGCACAGCGACGCGGGCATGGCGAACGGCACAATACCTGTGAAGCTGGAATTTATGGAATTCGTTAAGCCTGAAGTGTACATGATAAAAATAAACGATGTGTACAACTATTATTATTTCAAAATGAATTACAATATGGGACGGATCTACTGGATATCTTTTGATTCGCCCGATACGGATTACCAGGTGTCAATCGTGAAGCAGGCAGTGATGGACATATAAGAGGAATTATGAGGAAAAACAAATCCGAACTGTATCTTGTACTGTTCATAATCGCTGTAATCGCGGGAACCGTACTCCTTTTTATTCAAACTCAGCAGGAAAATGCCTTTGGCATGTTCCCTGAGAAACTTGGCGATATGAACCTTTCTCTCTACAGGGATGGGGATGCTGCCATGACAGAGGTAAAAAGATTGCACGGCAGCAGTCCAAATGTAAAAGTAGAGAGCGCCTATATTGCAGACTACAGAGGCGGTATGGGCAGCAAAGCCAAATTCTGGGTATCAGAATCTAAAAATAACGAGGAGGCAGCCTCGCTTCTTGAATTAATGAACAACAGGGTTGGAATGACTGGCATGTTTAGCAATTCAACGCCTATGAACATGGAAGGCATTACGGTTTATTTTGTGACAGGACGACCGGAACTCGGTTTGTATCATTATTTCTATGCCAAGGATAACAGGGTATTCTGGATACAGATAGATAACCCTGATGAATCCTACAGGGTTGGCATCGTCAAAGAATCTATAAAACGGATTTAATGCCATGGACAATGTGATAAAAATCATAAGTGAATAATTATGAGAAAACTTTTCAGCAACCTTATTGCGCTTGGATTTATAGTGCTAATGGTTTTAGCACTCCTCCAGGGCATTTCCATACTTCTCGGCTACGAGAAGCCTGAAACTGTCGAGGGAGGGCATCATGACTTTACAAAATACGCATATAGCAACTGGGTCGCAGCACTCCTGAGCATCGGGATTTTTTCCATCTTCGTACTCAGTTTCCTTACACCTCTGAAAAAGAAGAATTGGCGGACACTGGGAATATACGAAGCATTCATAATTGCCCTGTTCACAGAAATGTACGGCTTTCCGCTGACGATATACGTTCTCTCCTCGCTGTTCGGATTGCAGCTCTCCTTCGGGCACGCAGAAGGGCACCTGCTGGGAGTCTTCCTTGCAAGAACCGGTTTAATGAGCATGGAGAGCGCATGGGCATTTGTAATGGTGACCAGCAGCTTCATAATATTCTTCGGGTTTTTCCTGATGTCAAGGGGCTGGAGCAGGATACACGCCTCAAAAGGCGAATTGGTTACTGATGGCGCCTACAAATATGTCAGGCATCCGCAGTACCTCGGTCTTGTTATACTGACTGTGGGCTTGCT
Source organism: Candidatus Methanoperedens nitratireducens (assembly GCF_900196725.1). Classification (GTDB taxonomy): domain Archaea; phylum Halobacteriota; class Methanosarcinia; order Methanosarcinales; family Methanoperedenaceae; genus Methanoperedens; species Methanoperedens nitroreducens_A. Next base: position 4,795 of record NZ_FZMP01000030.1, read on the forward strand.
TATCCAGTGGCCGACGATCGTAACCCTTGCCATGTGGCCCGTTCTTATTATAATGTATTACAGGCTTGCGAAAAAGGAAGAAGATGAAGCTATCCAGGCATTCGGAGAAAGGTACGAAGAGTATAAACGGCATACGCCCATGTTTCTACCGTTAATAAAAAATAGAATCTGGTGAAAATGTTAAGGCAATGGAGGAAAAATTAGAGCATTATGGTTACAACACTCTGGATCTCTCTCGTGCTTCTGGCAATAGCATCAATACTTCCAAAAGCCTATAACTTCAGGTTCCTGTTTGGAGGCTTTGGCTGGATATTCCTTTCAGTCTACTGGTTTTTGCAGCCATCATTATATATAGAGTTACAGGATTATTTCAATGTTTTACTAGTTGTAGTAGCAGCAATAGTATCATTATTCATAGCATATATCATGTTTCAGGCGGGAAATGGAAAAGAAAGCAGTCAGAGAAATGGGATTATTCTTATATCATTATCCAGGGCAGCCTCTGTAAGCGGTTTGATATATTTCTTATTTGCGGATGTAGAGTTATTTAACAGCGGGATAATATCGCTTGTTACAAACCAGAGCATCTGGGTTGTTGAGAGATTTGGATATCCTGTTTCCCAGGTTGCATGGAACCAGCTTGCAGTCAATGGTCTTGCCGTGGAAATAATACTTGCCTGCACTGCCATTGAGAGCATAGCCTTATTTACAGGCATAATCTCATCTGCTACAGGCGCGCCTTTTGTGCAAAAGTTCAGGGCATTTTTGATATCAGTGCCTGTAGTTTATATCCTGAACCTGCTGAGGGTCTCTTTCACAGCCTCAGCTTATGGTTTTGGCTGGTTTGGAACGCCTGAGGAGAGTTTCCATATTTCCGAGCATTTTATCACCAAGGCAGGCTCATTGCTGGCTCTGTTGTTGATTTCATACGTGGTTCTTAAAACCCTGCCTGAGGTTTCGGAAATGATCGATGGGGTTTTAAGGCGGTGACAACGGAGTTTAGAAAGCTGGCCGGGCATGATTGAAAACTACTTGCAATGGTATCTGGGGTTTAGTGATTATGCATTATCGGCTGACCAAGCACCCACAGATTAAATACGAAAAAGGCAAAAATGAATATCAGGACTGGTATATGCGTTAATTCACTTCCATGGAACATCCGCCTTGAAATATTCTTGCCAACAGATATTGAGAAACCCAGCCCTATAAACATCAGCAGCCATTGTACTAAGAGGATGTTATTACTGTTAAGGAGCGGGGCAGGCGTATACCCTGAAGTCCCGAATAAATCCCATCCAAACCCGAACGGATCAGAAATTACCGGGATTATTTCCATGCCTTCTTCCAGTAAATGGCGAAGGTTATGGGAAAGATGCATCATCAATCCGAGAGGAATATACATCCCTGCGCAGGTGACTTCGCAGGAAATGGTAAGCCATATAGGTAAAGCTTACAGCGCACCTTTACAGCCGCCCCACATTGAAGCCCTGCGCCCTTGTCAGCAATACTTTCTTCCCTCGAGTTTATATGACTGCCTTTTATTAATCAGGAGCTGATTCGACAATTTGTCAAATTACACCTGAGCATGGATAGGCTGACTGGGAGGCATAAACCTGAGCAAAATCATTTTTGTATCAGCATTTACTGTGTATCTCCTGTACTTGCCTTCCTGTTTTGATACAATTATATTGTCCTTACTGAGCTGCTGTATATACCAATGTATTGTGCTTTTAGCCAGATGAAATTTCTCTGTAAGCTCTTGATTTGTTATACCTGGATTGTCCAGAATAGCCCTCAGAAGCATTCTGCAAGTCTCATTTTTGAGATGGGCTGCTATCATTTGCTCGTTGCCATTGAATGTCCCAGAATTCTGAAATAACCGTGTGAATTTTCCTATTTTCTTTAAGATAATTTTGTCTACTAATTTAAGTCTATAGATATGATACTTCACACTTCCCCTATTCATCTTCTGCTGATCTGAAAGTTCTGCTACGGTGCATCCGGGGTTATTCAGTATATATTTTAAAATGGTCTGTCTGCTCTGGTTTTCGATCAAGTTTTTAATTCTTGCCAGAACAATAGGACTTATCTTTAACAATCCCAAAGAAGCGAGAATAACTCCTGATATGTAAGCTATCTGTACCCAGAGAGGCAGTTCCCAGAATGAGATTGTCGCATCTGCGCCACTGGTATCGATTGACCCGTTTTGAGTTGGGTAGAAATCTACTGTGTATCCGCCTTCTTCGGCATGAGTAGTTACAATGCTAAAGAAAAAAAGAAAAAATAGCAGATACCCTATCCATCGCATAGATTTATACTACTATGTTTAGATATAATAGTCTTCCGTTCCTGATACGCTGTAACCATATACCTCATAGTACCATGTGCCTTTGGCTATGCCGTTGGGGTTATTTATATATCTGTTAATCCTGCCATTGATGGAACCATCATCGATGTCAAAATACGGACCAAACACATAGCCGTCAGGAGAGTATATTTTAAGTCTCAGTGAATTGCCAGAATTGCCCCAGTTCAAGTCTACGTTTAGAGTCGTGATAAAATCCTTCACTTCCTTGGTATGCCAATTGGTCTGTCCTTGCGTGATTGTAGCGTAAACAGTTTGGATGCCTGCACCTCCTTCTGTGCCGGTAGTAGCCCCCTCAGTATATCCACCATTTGTTGCGTTCATCTTCTCTTCACTTGCCGCTGCCATAGCCAGCGAGGCTGAAAACAGCAGCAAAGCTATTGCTATTCCAATCTTTTTATGCAATTAAATCACCCACGCAGGCATATTCAGGGCATTATTTAATTTTTATGTCCAAATCATCGAACTGAGGCTGTATAATTCGATTATTTGCATAGTTCGATGATTTGGCGAGAAAAGATTTATAAAAGGTGTTTAATAGCGTAAAAGGCAAACATCAAAAAGGTGTTGCATGGGGTTCAGAGGTTCTGCAAGAGCAACTGAACCCCAAGATGCCCGAAGGCGTTAATTGGTTAGACTTTAATCTACTTAAAGCCTCGCTTAATCTTGCGCCTCTCGGGACAATATAAACAAAGAGGTAAAAAAAATAGGAAAACAAATATGAAATTTGGAATGGGCGCACTGCTCACAGCAATGTTGCTGTTGAGAATGGCACTTGTGCCAACAGTGGGTGCAAAACAGAATCAAGAACAAGGCGATGTTGGAATTTTGAGTGTTCCAGTAAACGGAGGTTACTTGATAGTTGATGAAAGCCAATCAACCGTTACCAGAGCAGTGGCATTTGATACATCACCTGATATCGCCCCCGGAACTCCTATACAAATCGCTATTCAATATACATATATTGACACAAGTGCCATATATGGAGGATCAATAAACTTCAAATTGGTAGACCCGGCTGGAGGCGTAGCTACAAAGGATATTACCGACAATCTCCTTATCAATGACAATGCGAATGGTTATTTATATAGGACATTCACAGCCAATCCAGGACAGACCTATTACTTCACAATCTCTGCCTCGCGCACAGGTCAACCCACCGCCTCGGATACCGGTATAATTACTCCATACTAAAAGGGCGTAAATGCCCTTTTATTTTTTATTCAAAACAATTAACGAAAACAGATTAAAATGGTAAAAAATTGGTAATGGTAAAAAAAGTAATTTCGGTTATAAGATTATTGATACTGGTTTTTTTCCTTCCAGTACCGATGGAAGCATATGCTATTTCTGAAAATACAATTTTGGCGCCAGCCATCAACAAGGGTAACGAAGTAGCAGGTAACGCATCCAATATTTTATTCGATGCAAATCAAACAAACATTGAAAGTATAACCAGACAATTGACTGATTATGGGGAAAGAAGGGTCAATAAGGTAAATAGTTCGCTTGCAGCAGATTATATAAAGTACATAATGTCGCAAACTGGTCTGTCGGCATTTCTTGAAGAATTTTATTTTGAAGCGCATACCTCAAAAGGCAAAGCTTGGAATGCGACAGGAATAAATGTTGTGGGAATAAAGGAAGGCAGCATACTAAGAGACCAGATCATACTTGTTACCGCACATTATGATTCTATTGGAGGACCTGGTGCCGATGACAACGCAGCAGGTGTTGCCTCTATGCTTGAAACTGCGAGAGCCCTGCAAAACTATTCCTTTAACAGAACGGTATATTTCATAGCGTTTTCAGGAGAAGAAGAGGATTTTCTTGGCAGCAGAGCCTGGATTTCTGAACATAAAGATCTGGCTGAAGAGATAGTTGCGGTAATAAATGTGGATTATATTGCAGGTAAAAATTTAAATATCGGCTACCTACCACAATACAGTTGGTTGAAGGATGTACTGAACAAATCAGCAGAAGACTTAAAAATACCAGTTAGTACAGGTATTGGGAGCCCGGGAGGAGGAAGTGATCATGTCCCTTTCTGGGAGGATCATATTCCTGCTGTGGAAGTAATCCACTTTGGAAACGAGATATACTCTCACACTCCAGAAGATACGATCGATAAACTGGACTTTTCAGCAGCAAGGGATGCCACTAAGATATTAGTGCAAAGTGTTTACTATTTAGCCAGCACAGGTGACGGTAAATCTCCTTCAGTGAACATTACTAACCCGGAAAAGAATTCTAACACATGTGCATTTAACCTGACATACAACGTTTCAGAACGCAACAGTACCATAGAATTATTTTTAGATAATTCAAGTCTGGGTTATATAAAATCAGGGCAGAGATTTACCTTTACAAAGGGTAGCCACACCATTAAAGTCTCGGCTACTGACGGGATTGGAAACACTGGCTCAGATAGTACAGCATTTACCTGCATCGAAACTTACACTCCCGCAACCAGAATCTCATCATTTAATGTAACAACCGACATAATAAGCGAGCCAAGGAAAAAAGGTGACAAAAAAACAGCTAAATATAATACTAACATTGTTAGATTAAAATATAATTATACATCTAACAATACTACTATCTTTTTAGATGGCATCGGTATTGGCGGTATAGAATCAGAGCACTTTTTCAGTCTAAATCCTGGAATGCACACGTTTGAAGCATATACTGAAAAGTATGAAGGCAGTATGTACTCAGACAATGTGACATTTAATGTGGAAAAATCTTTAAACAATTCTCCAACTTTAGACAATCCCGCACTAAACGAAAAAAATGAGATAGGAACGCTACTAACCATTTTTGCCATATCCATTGCTTTCGCAATGATTATAATTTTCAAAAAAATTAAAAAAAGATGATGATATTATGCTATAAAATGATGAGGTGAATTATGAAAAGAAATATTGAAAACGTATTCGTGATAGCCCAGAAAGAATTTGCCGACAGTCTCTGGAGTCCAAGGTTCCTTTTGATTCTCGGGATATTTATGACTATACTTCTTGTAAATGGGTATCAGGCAGGACAGAATATGTCCCGGATGGGCGGGGAATTCATTGGTGTTTTTTCTCCACTCATAAATAGCTTTATTGGTTTAGCATCTCTAATAACAGGAGTTGGCGGGCTTGTAGCAGTCGGACTCGGATTTGATGCAATTGTCAAAGAGAGGAAATCAGGGTCGCTTAATGTACTTCTGACTCATCCTGTCTACAGAGATCAAGTGATTACAGGCAAGCTCATTGGTATGATGGTCACTCTTGGTTTGGGAATAGTTATTTCGATTGTTGCATCCACAGGTATCATGGTTGGCGTATCTGGGATTACAGTATCAACTGAAGTTATTGGCAGAATAATAGTGTTCGTAGTACTGGCATTTTTATTTATGTTGAGCTATCTTGCGCTCTCCGTAGCAATATCCACTTTTACTAAAGAGTCATCAAGCTCGCTTATGTACAGCATTGCGGTATGGCTAGCACTAGTTTTGCTCTTAAGTATGATTGCATCTGCTGCTGCCGGAATAATTACAGAACAGAGCATATCAGAGGATGCTTCGGAAAATCAAGTAAAAATTACTCGTGCTATTATGTACATATCTCCTGCTGTGCATTTTGAGGAACTCATAACTGGACCTCCCGTCGGCGGGCTGATGGGTGGAAAAAGTTCCTCCTCCGAGATGCACGGTCTATTTGATACAGGTTTTAGTCTTGGCTACTGGGTAGAGCAGAACTGGGATAACCTGCTCGTATTGATTGTATTTCCTGTGATTTTGTTATTGATTTCTTATATGGCATTCATGAGGCAGGACATAACCATGTAGAATTAGTGTGGATATAATTGATTGGTTATAGGGGCGGAATATGAATAAAATCTTAAGATTCCTCGGAATTATAGCAGTCCTCATATTACTCCTGACACCCCCAACTACCGCCGAATTCTCCCAGATCACAGCCACCACAGACATAACCGGCAAAGTCGTCCGCCCCGGCGACACAGTTGAGTTCACCACAACGCTGCAAAAGGGATACAATACCACCAAAAGCGTTTCAGTCAAGCTGTTCATAGACAAAAAACCTGACAACTGGCTTGCAGGTTTCTATGCAGATAATAACCAGGTCAGCCAGATAACCTTCCCTGCTGACTCAATCACATCAAAACAGGTCGTTTTAAGACTGCGGGTGCCAGTTAATACCAGCGATGGAGCCTATTTGATAAGGATAGGCTTGCAGCCCTACGGGGAGGATATAACTAATTATGAATTGATATACCGCGAATTTGCAGCAACTGTGGATAGAAACGCCATGCCTAACCTTGATATATACTCAGGCATTCCAGGAAGAAAGACCCATCCCGGCTCTCCTATCAAGTTCAGCGTAACGGTTGAGAATAAATACGACAGCAGAGCAACAGTAAAGCTCTCAGTACTCACAAAGCCCAATGAGTGGGGCGTGGACATGCTCTCTTCAGACGGAGCGAGGATTACAAAATTGAGCATCCCTGCAAAAGGCAAGCAGGATTTTGATGTAGTTGCCCAGCCTCCTATCAATGCAACCGACGGGGATTATGAAGTGTTGATAGGAGCATCCATGGAAAGCGGCAGCCAGATCATCTCGCTACCGCTGAGCACCAGCATTAATCCCGATCTAGATCCAGCCCAGGCGTTAAGTGCGTATCTTGAGATGCATTCAAGCATAGCAGGTCTTGAGGTTCGACCTGAAAATGTTGCGGAATTTATCGTATCCTTGAAAAACAAGTACGACCAGCAGATCAAGCTGAATTTAAAAGCATTGAATAAACCAGAGGGTTGGAATGTGGAGTTCCTCCTGGATAGTGATGATGATGTGAGGCTGACCACCCTTGAATTGCCTGCCAAAGGCGAGCAGAAATTCAAGGTAAAAGTTAAACCTGCCACAAGCGCCAGCGACGGAATATACCCTATACTCGTGGGTGCTGTTAGCGGAGATGACAGGAGTGTATCCCAGAGACTTGAGGTCACTGTCAACAAAGGTATTGAGAAAAGCCAGATACTCAGCCTTTATCCAAGCTACAGCGAGGTAACGCTTAACCCAGGAGGTTCGACAGAAATCAGTGTAGCCCTGAGAAACGGCGGTGATGAGGCTTTAAGCAATGTGCAGCTTGAGATACAAGAGGTAAGCGGCATCAGTACTCAAATAAGAAGCTTCGGTACAATAGAAAAACTGGAGGCTGGAGAATCGAGGAATATTCCCGTTGAGATAACAGCGAGGGCTGATGCAGGCTCAGGAATGAAAGAGATATTCATGTGCGCAAAGAGCGGCGATATTCAGGGCGAGGAAAAGAGCATTAAAGTGAATGTGGAAAAATCAGGTTCAAGCGGTGTGGCAGGAATCGGCATGGTAGTGCTGGCTATTATTGCGCTTGTGTTTATAATACGTAAATTTGGAAGAAGATAGATATGGATAAAGAAATCAGTCAAAATGAAAACATTATAGAAACAGTAGATCTTACCAAGCGTTTTGGTAAGAAAAATGAACTTGTAGCAGTGGATTCGCTTAACCTGAGCGTTAAAAAGGGTGAGGTCTTTGGCTTCGTTGGCCCCAATGGTGCAGGCAAAACCACGACAATGAAGATGCTGATAGGCTTGCTTGAGCCTACAGGTGGTTCTGGTAAAGTAGCAGGCTTTGATATAGTAAGAGAGGTTATCAAGATAAGAGAAGCCACAGGAGTTTTGCCTGAGCCAGCAGGCTACTATGATAACCTCACCGCAAGACAGAATCTCAGGTTCTATGCCAAGCTCTACGATATCGATGAAAAGACGAGGGAGAAGCGTATCGTTGATCTATTAGAATTAGTGGGTCTTAGCCGTGCAATCGACCAGAGAACCGGCGGATTCTCTACTGGCATGCGCAAACGCTTTGGTCTTGCCCAGGCGCTGATAAACGAGCCAGGTGTTCTGTTCCTTGACGAGCCTACAAGCGGCATCGATCCCTTGGGTGCACAGATGATGCGGGATTTGATTAAAAAATTAAGTAAGGAGAAGGGTGTAACAGTATTTTTAAGCAGTCACAGTATGGCAGAGGTTGAGGAGATCTGCGACAGAATAGGGGTTATAGCAAGGGGCAAGCTGCTTGCCGTAGGTACGGTAGATAAACTCAGGGATAAGGTAAGAGAAAAAGAAGGAGTGAGATACGCACTTGAAGTCCAGGACTTGCCAGTGCAGAGAGTTATAGAGGGATTAAAAGGAGTGAAAGGCGTGCGCTCAGTCGAGCCAGTAAACAGCCATGTCTCGCTCCTTACGGGTTTGGGTGCCAGAATGGAAATAGCCATGGCAGTAAAATCCATGGGCGGAACCATATCCAGATTTGAGGAAGAGAGAATGGATTTGCAGCGTGTGTTCCTGAAGCTGATAGAAGAATCTGCATAACGTTATATAAACTATACAAAATTATGAGAAGGAAACCCAGAAATGCGATAGCGAATGCCAAGCTTGAACTCCAGGAAGCTATCGAAGAGATACTTCGCAAGCATCGCATTGACCCTGGAAATCACAACTATGATCTAAGACTCAGAATGCCCACCTATTTTGATCCGCTTACTGGGAGGGTAGACAGCAATGAATCGACAGGGCAGAATGGAGACTTGATTTTGTTTGTGAAAAAAATGGGTGGGAAATTCATAAGGATTGGGGAGTATTATGAGATGAACGGAGACCACACGAGCGACCCGGTAATTTCGATGGACGCTGGCAGCAGTTACTGGGTCCCAGTCAGGATTGATCGATCAGTTGGTGATATCTTTTGCTACTACATCGAGAGCGGCAGGCGCATGATGTACCCGGACAAGATTGAAGAGTTCATGTCAATCCAGCGCATGTTCGCTCAAAAAATCAGGGAGCAGGGATGGTTAGACCGCGGAATAAAGTTAAAGAGAAAATAGATTTCATCTTATATCCAAATCTGAAATTTACCGTTCTCTTTGTACATATTTCTACAGCCGTCGATTATCTTAATGCCCTCAATTCAATTTTAGTGTTTATGCATTATCGGCTGACCAAACATCCAGAGATTGAAAACGAAAAAGATAAAAACAAACACCAGCACAGGTATATACGCCGATTCATTTTCACGGGACATCCGCCTTGAGACGCCTCTGCCGACTGACATCGAAAATCCTAACCCGATAAACATCAACAGCCATTGTATTAAAAGGATGTTATTACTGTTAAGGAGCGGGGCAGGCATATATCCGGAAGTCCCGAATAAATCCCATCCAGACCCGAACGGGTCCGAGATTACCTGGATTATCCCCGTGCCTTCTTCCAGTAAATGGCGGAGGTTATGAGAAAGGTGCATCATCAATCCCAGGGGAATAATGGAGTATGCATAACCCATAAAAAGATCTTTGAATATTACTTTCCGGTTGAGTAATTTTGAGATGCCAATAGCCGCAGAATAAACCAGAACAGGGGATGCCGCTACAGCAATGAATAACATGAACCGGACAGAATCGTAATCGGTGCCAGTATAAATCATTAAATCTGTTGTTAAACCCGCCCATGGTCTTATCATGATCAGTGTCTGAAATACTGTCACCCCAAGCAGCATCAGGATGAATATAGCCTCATCTGTCCTTGTTTTTGATAAAGTCAGAAGATCCCCTGCGAAGGAACGGAGGTTAAAGGAGATGTTACTCCTGTGGCAGGTTTTGGCGCACTCGGTGCAGAGGATGCAGTGTGTATTTTTCTCCATTGTACCCGGATACTCAAATACCGGGCAGGGATATCCCTTTTCATTTCCCGATATGCAGTATTTTTCCTTACAGGTCTTACAGGTTTCCTTTTCTTTTGCCCGCAATTCAGACGGGGCAAACATTGAGTATAAGCCTGCCAGCCCTGTTATGGGACATACATACCTGCAAAAGGAGCGGCGCTCAAAGATTGTTGATACGATTACAATTATGGCGAGTAAAACAACAATAAAGTATGCGGTGTTCAGAGGGCTGTTTACCAGATTGAACTGGAAATCAGCCCATGTGATTACAAGGAAAAAAATTGCAGCTAAAGAGAGGTTTCTGAATCTTGCAGGCAATTTCCGGTTTAAACTGAACACATCATTAACCTTTTTATAAAAAGCGCGGCGCTGCACCCAATCCCCGGTTGCCCCGAAAGGACACATGAAACACCATACTCTTCCGAATAGAGCAAGACTTATTATAAGAAGCGACCACCAGATAACCCAGATTGAAATGGTTGCAAGGTTCAGATTGCTGTTCTGGGTTCCGAAAAAGCCTGCAACTACAACTATCGCTAAAAAAAGGGCTGCAGGCAGCTGGAACAGGAACTGGGTTTTGCGATTTTTGAAAAACGATGCTATGGCATCATGCTGAAGCAGATCGTACTTTCCTTTATCCCGGTTAGTTCTTCCGTTTTCCATATTTCCTTAAATATCCTGCAACTATTATCAATACGATAACAGAGCCCGGTACCAGGCCCAAAAATACAGGGTTTGGTTCCGTAAAAGAGTCTGTCGAATCATCGTTTACTTTTACATTCCTGCTAAATTCCCAGTTCTCACCGTTGTATTTTCCGTGTGAAAAATATATATCGCCGCTGTCAGTCCCATATTCCCCGTATTTAAATGTAGGGTCGTTATACGGGGTCTTTTCCGCCTGCCAGGCAATGTAAACATTGTCTCCGACAATCTCGATTTGAGGGTCGTAATGCTTGCCCTTAATATCATTTACTTCAGTATTTTTACTAAATTCAAGACTGTCGTTCTTCATTACACCATTTGAGAAATAAATATCAGAGCCGCCATTCCTTCCATCTTCCCAGACTATGAAAATTTCACCGCTTCTAACAGCAATATGGGGGTGCATTTGATCGCTACCCCCCGTATCGTCATTCACCCTGACATTTTTATCAAATTCCCAGTTATTATTTATCAATCTGCCTGTAGCGATGTATATATCAAAATCATTATTCCTGTTATCATACCATGCAACGTACACGCTTCCGTTATCAAACGCTATAGAAGGAGTGTAGTGCGATGCATTTATGGAATCATCATTTACTCTGATATTTTTACTGAATCGCCAGGTTCCGTTTTCCTTTACTCCATGCGAAAAATAAATATCGTAATTACTATTTCGCGCGTCCAGCCAGGCGATACATACGTTTTTTTCATCATCTACGGCAAGCGATGGGGCATAGTGCCAGTTGCCTGAAGCATCATCGTTGACACGTAGCGGTTTATCGAACTTATAAACGCCGTTAACAGGTCGTCCTTCTGTGAAATCAATTTCCCATGTTTTCTTATTCATCATTGCAACGTATACTGTTTTGTTCAGAACTCCGACAGAAGGCAGTACCTGGCTTCCCGCCTCCGCCACAATCGGCAAATCCTTTTTGAATTTGATGCTGTTTTTTTGTGACGATGTGAAATATAGTTCTTCAAATCCGAATCTGTCGTCTTCCCAGACCACATAGATATCATTATTATCGACTTCTATGGAGGGAGAACCGTGTCCGGTAGTTCCTTTGATGTCATTTATCCTGATATTCTTATCAAAAACCCAGTCGCTCTGAAAGCTTCCTTTCGATATGTATATGTCGCCGGACTTATGAGGGAGATTGTTCATTATCCGTGTATAATTGCCGTTTCTCTCATCAGCCCAGACAATATATACCGTGTTATTATCAGCAGCTAAAGATGGGAACCACTGAATAGAATTATTCTGTGTTCCGGAAGGAAGCGCGCTCCCATGTAAATTAATATTCAAAGATACAAGCACTATTATAAGAACCAGAAACTTACGTTTTTCTTTTTTCATTTATGTTTTGATTTCCCCTCTTACATCCAATATGGCATCTGGTATGATACACACCGGCAGGGCCTTCTCCAGCATATTTGAAATAAACATGATAATCAATACGCAGACTTTCTAATTTTACAGCAATATTATCGCTCATTGAGCATTTGCGAGCAGTTTCAAGTATTTCTTCTCAAACTCGCCCTGGCATGTAGTACAGCAAAAGAAATAGTCTTTGTCATCGAATTTCTTTCTGACCGCGTCTCCTGTCACTTTCCTTTCGCAATAAGCACAGGTTAAAGTTATGCTGGAGGATGCGAGCGGAATAGTTGAGTCCCTTCTGAATGCATTTTTTACTGATATAATGCGGATATTGTTCACATCTGTGAGATTAATCCTGTCCTGAATCGCAAGAATGCGCTGCATATCCCCTGCGACTCTTGATACTATGGCTGCGTCAGAATCAGAGGTTACATACAGCTCCTTTACCTCTTCCAGCCCCCGGAGTTCTTCAGTTATCCTGCTGACAGCGCGAGGTTTCGCATTTACAAGGAGTATCGCTTCGGTTATGCCCAGTTTGCTGTTATCGATGTCTATGGTGAATTTACTGATAACTCCGAGTTCAAGCAACCTGTCCACACGGCTTTTTATAGTGGGTACGCTTGTCAGGCAAGATTTGGCAATCTCCTGATACGACTTCCTGCCGTTATCCTGCAGATGAGTTAGTATTTTTATATCGAGGTTGTCAAGTTCTACCATATTCATAACTTTACACACGATGTAAACATAAGTACTTTTTGGTTAAATTTTTGAGGCTAATTACTATACTATAGATAACTATTTTTAACTGCGCACTCTCATCACTTTCACATTACTTCCCGCAGGTACCGCGCTTTTGGTAAATTATATAACTTGCTTATTCCTATAAGCACCAGAAATGATTAAAAAATGCCCGATTCATGGAGTATTCCGTGGAACTGCATGTACGTGCGGTGAGGCCGGAAGCCTTATCCTGGACGATGAACAGACAGAACGGCTCGGACGCTTCATCTCTGGAGCGCTCCGGCATTTCCCGGACGACCTCGGGCTGGCTATGAACCAGCACGGGTGGGTCGACCTGGACGTGCTGTGTGACGCCATGAGAACGCGTTACAAATGGGCTAACAAAGAAAAACTTATCTCGATAATCGAGTCAGATGAGAAAAAGAGATACGAGATCCAGGGCAGGAAAATCAGGGCCAGATACGGTCACTCTGTGGATGTAGACCTTGATTATCCTGACAATACGCTTCCCGAACTATACTACGGGGCAAGCAGGGAAGAGGTGGATATCCTGCTTGAGAAAGGTCTAAAACCGATAAAACAGCGATACGTCCACCTGAGCACATCCAAAGAGAAGGCACTTGAGGTAGCAAAGATCCATACCGACGACCCTATTTTGATACTCGTGGATGCTGCGGAAGCCCAGAAAAACGGCGTGAGAATGATATCTGCTACGGAGAACATAGTTCTTTCCGAAGATATATCACCACAATATCTGAAACTGATACAGGGATAGTGTGGTTAGTGTGCTATCAATAAATTTAAATCGGAAAACCGCCTATTAGGTATGATGCCGAGTCACATCATCTCAATGAGGGATTTTTCGCGGGATGAGATTGACGTTATCCTGAACAGGGTAAAGGAATTCGAACCGATAGCAAGAGGCAAACGCTCAGCCCTTCTTTCAGGTAAACTTCTGGCGACACTTTTCTATGAACCGAGCACCCGCACCAGGTTGTCTTTTGAGACTGCCATGAAGCGGCTGGGCGGGGAGGTGATAGACCTTGGTGCGCTTGAAGCCAGCTCAGTGGCTAAAGGAGAGACGCTTGCGGATACCATACGGGTAATCGGGAATTATGCCGATGCCATAGTTCTGCGGCATCCGCGCGAAGGCGCAGCGAGAATGGCGGCAGAGTACTCAAAAATCCCGATAATCAATGCAGGGGACGGAGCTGGACATCATCCGACACAGACGCTGCTTGACCTTTACACCATCATGCGCGAAAGCAACCTTTCCGGGCTGAAGATCGCGATAGTGGGAGACCTCAAGTACGGCAGGACCGTGCACTCGCTTGCCTATGCGTTATCCCTGTATCATGCCGATATGACCCTGATCTCGCCAAAGCAGCTGGTGATGCCCGACACGATCAAAAAAGACCTGAAAAAGCAGGGTGCGGTCATCAGCGAGACTTCGAATATCGAGGACGTTATCGGGGATGTTGATGTGTTGTATGTTACGCGGATACAGAAAGAGCGCTTTCCCGACCCCGCAGAGTACCAGAAAGTAGCGGGCAGCTACAGGATTACCGAAGAACTCCTGAAATCTGCACGCGATAACCTCATAATAATGCATCCCCTTCCCCGCGTGGATGAGATTGATACTTCTGTTGACAGGACAAGGTATGCACGGTATTTCGAGCAGTCCTTCTACGGCGTTCCTGTCAGGATGGCGCTTCTGGCTATAGCGATGGAGGCGGTATGACGAAAATTGATAGACCCGATAATCCCGGTAATCCTCTGGAAATGAAAGAAATGCGAGTGCGTCGTATAAAACACGGGACTGTTATTGATCACATTACCGCAGGCCAGGCTCTCAATGTATTACGCATACTTGGAATCTCAGGCACTACCAGGGCAGTGGTGACCGTGGCTATGAACGTGCCAAGCGGAGTTCTCGGGATGAAGGATATTGTAAAGGTTGAGGACAGGGAGCTTGAGGAGGAAGAGGTGGACAGGATTTCATTGATAGCGCCGAATGCCACAATCAACATAATCCGCGATTTTGGGGTTGTCGAGAAATTCCGCGTTGACCTGCCGGAGCGTCTTGAAGGCGTGATGAAATGCGGAAATCCCAACTGCATTTCAAATACGAACGAGCCAGTTATTTCAAAATTCCTGGTAAACAAAAAACCCGTTGAGCTGCGGTGTATTTACTGCGATCATGTGATTTCAGAGGGGATTGCAGAGCATTTGATTTAAACGGAGCCGGGCTGGAATTCCCTGGATGCGCATACAACTCTCTCATGATATTTTGGAACTCCTTTATTTCCATAAAACGGCGCAGCGTGCCCTGCGCCATCACCTCTGTTCTCCTGTTATTTATACAGCCAAATAAAACCTCTGTGAAAAGTTTAATTTAATAAAAAGTACTATAGCCACAGCATGGATGAGAACACGGTAAACAGGACGAAAGCTGCCATAAACGCCCTCATTGATATAGAGCAGTTATGGATTGAGAACACTCCAGATTATAATCTTTCTACCCAGGAACTGGTCGTTCTTAAAAAGAGACTTGAGAGGGCTATGGAGAACATCTCCAAGATATACGAGGAGAATAAAGCGAAAATGACGGCGGCTGAGGAAGAGATTAAAAAGATGCACGAGGGGAAGAGAAGGAAGTAGCGGAAAAGAGGATATACATGCCTCATACGTCGTACGGGGTATACCGTGCTGCGACAAGAAGCTAAATGGTGCTGACTTACCAACTGTGTTTTACAGATGATCCGTTTCCTTTCACTTTTATCCACGCTGGCATTAGATGTTTTTCTCAGTTATACGGAATAAATTTAACCTGTGCGGAGATTTCTTAAACACTATCATATCCAGAGACGAAGTTCCCTATCTCGCCTGTGACTGGATTATATGCATTTCTTTGAGTGTTCCCAATATCAAGTCCGTATACATGTACACTTAAGGAGGGTTTATCGGAAACGTTTTCGATGCGATGTATGCCATCTTTGCCAAGCACGGTTACATGTCCCTTCTTGTTTATCCTTTCACCAGCCTTCTTTATTACAGCTACTTTGGGATTCGAACCATCATCAATCCTCCTGTAGTACGATTCCCGCTCCATTCCCTCATATATTCCAATAAGTGCCCAGGTCAAATGGTCATGAATAGGAGTTGCTTGACCGGGTAGGAAGACTCCTCCAATAACTGAAAAGATCTTATCAGAAGGCATGTAAATCAGATTGTTCGCAAACCTATCCTTCCTTGGTTTGAATGATTCCTGAGGCATCGAATCTGGACTTCGAAGAAGCTCTTCCAGAAGGGGTTTAGCGCGCTGTAAAATTTCCGATTCCATTGCGTACTTCCTGATAGTTGCCTCCATATCATTAATGAATTGGTTAAGTTGAGCTTTATTTTGTTGCATCATAATTTTATCACTCCCATTTTCCTGTAGGAGTGCAGGTGAAATAAAGCTTATTGTCTGCCCGAAACCATGCTCTGAAGATGTGCACCCTCAGAGCATAAGTATGCCATGCACCGATCGGGATTTGAACCCGAGTTATTAGCTTGGAAGGCTAAAGTCATAGCCACTAGACCATCGGTGCAACGATGCTTCCCTAAGTGATTGAAAGCATTTAATGGTTTCGTTAATCCTGCAGACTGTGTAGTCCCGAAACCTT
Organism: Candidatus Methanoperedens nitratireducens; assembly: GCF_900196725.1. Classification (GTDB taxonomy): domain Archaea; phylum Halobacteriota; class Methanosarcinia; order Methanosarcinales; family Methanoperedenaceae; genus Methanoperedens; species Methanoperedens nitroreducens_A. Next base: position 21,415 of record NZ_FZMP01000030.1, read on the forward strand.
TGGCTTTA
>NZ_FZMP01000098.1 GCF_900196725.1 Candidatus Methanoperedens nitratireducens
TGGCTGTCCTGCTAATTGTCCTGACATAAATAACCTCCGTAAAATGTTATATTCCGTTTAATTGTGCGTACATATTCACGCTTGTACGAAGACTTTGTGATTGTTTGTGGTTCTATATAAGCATTACTATGAGAGATTATAATAATATTACTAAAATATTATGTGTACCTTCCGGTATCCGGTAAACTTTTATTGCAGGGGCGAACCGCACCTGTTGCAGAATCCGGCTGTCCCTGGATTTTCACATCCGCAGGAACATGTGCGTTTTTCTTCCCGGCTACTGAGTAGCAGAACCTCCGACAGCCTGCCGGCATTCTTATTAAGAATACTCCAGAGCAAATAAACCGGAACGAGCGCAAGGATAAAAAATAGGATATTATATGAATCCTCGGGAAGAACTCCTGAATAGGGAGCGAACGCCCAGTAAAGAGTCAATATGACCAGCAGCAGCGCAAGTCCTGTTATAAACGAGCGGGCTTCCGGGAAATCCGGCTTTGAAATTGCAAGCTGCCTGTTAAACTCCAGCCTGAACTTCAACAGGATGATAACAACGGCAAGAGAAAGAGCAATATCTAGTACTGTATAGACCGTTCTGGTGTCCCTGAGAGTCAGCATCGCAGCGAGCTTGACCAGGATTACCAGAACCAGAGTTACTATCGCTCGTATCACAGGCATGTATAATTCCCGGTTCATGGCGCACCAGATTAATTTCTTGCATAATTAAGGTAAGCATCCATTAACCCGAAACAGCCTGTAAGCATCATATCCCCGAAAGGCGCTGCAAACCGGACTCCAAGTGCTGAACGCCGCATGATGCTGCGGTTTGGTCCTGTAACGAGTATTGAACCCAGATTCTCAAGACCGACTGCTTCCCCGACATAACAACCGTGTCCTCCAGCATCAAAAATTTCCCGGAAACCAAGTGTTCCTTCGCACAATCTTTTCAGGTAATCATCAAGCCCGGCAGTGGTCATCTGGTGTGTATGATGCTCGAACAATGAGAGAAGCTTTTTACCGTCCACAACAGAAGCAAGCGTGTGACCGTTGCCGATATTTACCACAAGGCATGGATACGACGCAGCCTCATCAAGCAGCGCGCCCCGAATTGCCGCAAACCCGGTATCCATAAGCAGCGCGCCAGGCAGCGTCCTTTCTACAGCTTTCATCCTTGTAAAGCGGTCAGGGATATTGCCCTTGTACACGAACGAATCAAGAGTTCCTCCTGCTTCTATTATCCTCCTGAAGTAATCAAAACGGAAAATACGGTTGCTGGTATCGGGCGAGTATCCGTGGTCCTGCACAGCGACTGCGAACTTATCAGGGAATTTGACCCCGAAAAAGGACAGGGCTTTTTCAAGAGCCTGTTTGTCCACATCGCACATCCGTATCCGGGCGGCATTTAATTCATGTTCCTCATCCTCGTTGATCATCACCACGCCCATTTCCTTTACCTTGTCCAGGTCGTCATTTAGTGTCAGCGCCGCCTTTTCTGTTGCGTACACCGTAAGTCCGGCTTCAATATGCCTCTTCACTGCGCCGGTGCTTGGTCCTCCTCCCATGGTTTCTCCAACAAGGACAATATCCTGCTTTGATCTTGTTGCGTCGGCAACCTGATGTGCAATAATCCGCGTCTGCGAGGGCAGCACCATCTTAACGCAGTTCTCGATGTTCTGCCTGCTGTCATACAGGAGGATGTCCTGCGTTCCCATTCCGACATCGATAGCAAGGAATCTCATTGAATACATTGATATATCTTTTTGCATATAAGAACCTCTATGGACATTTCACTGCCTCACAAGGAGAATCTGCCTTCGTCTTACAGGTGCGCGATATTAACAATAAGCACCTCGCGGTACGAAAAATACAAAAAAGCGGACAGACCCGAGCGTGCCGAGGATGTATCCGGGAAACTCATCTGGGGGATGCTGCAGGTGCAGGGAGGCCAGATAGTGCATTACGAATTGATCCCGGATAATATCGAGATGATAAGGGATGCACTGAAAAATTGCCTTTATTCGGAGGCTGATGTGATAATACTGAACGGAGGGACGGGCATCTCTCCTCAGGATGTAACGATTGAGGCAGTAATGCCTTTTTTTGAAAAAGAGATGCCGGGTTTCGGCGAGCTGTTCAGGTATAAGAGCCTTGAGCAGATAGGAAATGCTGTGATACTTACGCGGGCAATCGCAGGTGTTGCGCGCCAGAAAGCGATATTTTGCCTTCCCGGCTCGCCCAATGCTGTCAAGACTGCGCTTGAGCTTGTACTTCCTGAAATGGGGCACATCATAAAACACGCGAAGGGTCAGTAAATGGAATACAAGTGGAAAGCGATGCTTATCGTCTGGATAGGGATTTTTATGGCTACCCTTGACGGCAGCATAGTGAACGTAGCGCTTCCCACGCTGACAGAATATTTCAAGTCGGACATAACGACCATCGAATGGGTGATCATGGCATACCTGCTGACCATCACAAGCCTCCTTCTAAGTCTTGGCAGGCTCTCGGATATGTTCGGCAGGAAGCCGATATTTGCAGGGGGGCTTGCGCTTTTTACGGTAGGTTCCGGCTTATGTGCTATTTCAGCCACAGAAGGTCAGTTGATCTTTTACAGGATAATACAGGGTATCGGGGCAGCAATGCTGATGGCTACGGGGATTGCGATTATCACTCACGCTTTTCCCCCCAGAGAGAGAGGCAAGGCAATGGGATTGATAGGGACAGTCGTATCTATCGGCTCGATGGCAGGACCGATAACAGGCGGTTTTTTGATAGAAAATGTGGGCTGGCAGTCCATTTTTTATGTAAACATACCTATCGGGATTTTCGGTACGCTCATTGCCATGCGGGTTCTTCATAAAGATGAAACTAACCCGGGACAGACTTTTGATATACCAGGTGCACTCACACTTTTTATGAGTCTCATATTATTATTGCTTGCTTTGAGCCAGGGGCAGGATTCAGGATGGGAATCAGGTTACATCATATCGCTTTTTATTCTATCAGCCGTACTTTTCATTGTCTTTATTTATGTTGAAACTAAAGCCAGACATCCAATGATGGAGTTGCGTCATTTCAAAAATCGACCGTTTGCGGCAGCCAATATCAGTTCCATGATAAGTTTTCTAGCCATGTTCAGCGTCATACTTATGATGCCCTTTTTCCTTGAATATGAACTCGGGTACTCACCTGGGCAGGTCGGTATAGTGTTCCTGGCAGTCCCCCTTGTTATGTCCGTCATATCCCCGGTAAGCGGCTGGCTATCCGACAGGGCGAATTCATATATACTCAGTTCAACAGGTGTGGGGATAGCAAGCATATCCATCCTGGCTCTCAGTTTCCTGTCAAAGTCATCCGATTTCATCGATGTTACATCACGCCTCGCGCTGCTTGGATTAGGGTTGGGACTGTTCCAGGCTCCGAACAACAGCATAATAATGGGCTCGCTCCCGAAGGAGCAGCTCGGGATTGCAGCAGGCACCCTGGGAACGATGAGGAATATGGGAATGGTGATAGGCATAGCGGTTTCAGGCGCAGTTTTTTCCAACAGGTATGCTTTTTACGGAGGTATTGACAGCTCTTTCCAGCCGGCATTCCATGACACTTATATCGTTTCTGCTATCATATGCGGGATTGCCATGGTAACATCGCTTGTGAGGAGCAGGGGGAAAAGCGAATGACCATTCGCATGGGGCATTATGAAATTCATTGCAGACAGGATGCTTGAGCGGCTTGCCCGCTGGCTTCGCCTTTTCGGGTACGATACTGCCGGGATCATGAAACAGGAGAACGAGGATGATACCCTTCTTGAGCTTGCACAGAGTGAGGGAAGAATTCTTATTTCAAGAGACGAGGCGCTTATCAGGAGGGCGATTAAAAAAGGAATAAAAGCATACCAGGTCAGCTCTCTGGAGATTATAGAGCAGCTCAGGGAGATACAAAAGGAGTTCAACATCAAATTTGAGCCTTTAATGAACAGGTGCAGCCTCTGCAACTCACCTATCAGGAAAGTTGAACCCTTTGAGATGGAACTTGTGAGAAGTAAGGACTATGTGTACCCGGCAAGGCTTGAGAGCGGAACAGAGTTCTGGATTTGCGATAAATGCGGGCAGGTGTACTGGCAGGGAAAGCACTGGGAGAACATAATGGAAACGGTAAAGAAGTATTTCCAATGAACCATGAACTTTATTTTATATTTATTCAGTCTTTTATAATGAAAAAGTTTATATACCATAGCCATAGTATAAATCTTGTCTAAAAATAGACTGGCTTTACCAAATATTGTAAAACCAAATTAAAAGAGACTTGGAATAATATGGCAAAGGGATACTATTCAATAGGAGACATTGTAAGATTCAAAATTGGATCCGATGAAATCCAGTTGGGGGAAATCCGATTTATAGAAAAGAATCACAACGAGACCGTATTATATATAAACAGTTTCAGCGGATGGGCATATAAGGTTTCTGAAAAAAAAATAGTGGCCGGGCCTGAAAGAACTGGTTTGATCCAAAAGTTAAGTAAATCATATTTAACCGGGGACGTGGGACCTTACCGGGAAGGAACACTCGTTTCTTCCCCTTCCTAATTTAATGTGAAGGGAAATCATGTCTAACACCTACTCGTCAGATACAGCAACTGAAGAGAGAAAAGAGAGCGGACAGCATTTCCATCATCCCGAAGGGCATGGAGAATGTATTCTCGTTGTTGATGACGACGCTGCGATCCGTGAGATTACCAGTTCGATACTGGATACACACGGATACAGGGCAATTACAGCATGCGATGGAGCGGATGCGATCGAGGTATATAAGCAAAACAGGGATAAAGTCAGGGCTATCCTCATGGACATGATAATGCCGGTCATGGATGGGATAGAGAGTATCCAGGTGTTGAGTAAAGATTATCCTGCGGTCAAGATAATTGCAGTAAGCGGATTAATCAAAAAAGATAAGCTTTCCCTGGTTCTAGATAGTGTGCAAGCTTTTTTGCCGAAACCTTACACTTCCGGGAAATTACTGGATATCATACATAAAGTGCTAAGTACGGATACTGAAGATAATATGGGTGCTTTTAATTCCCCTCTTTCAGATTCGACAAATAAATCCTGCACGACTCCTCCTTCTTCTGGAACTCCTTTATTTTTTCTATAAGTTCCGGGCTCCAGTCGCTCATGGCCTTTGTAAGAGAATATACATTCAGATCGGAGACAAGTTCCCATTTTCCAGCGTTCTTTATTAGATTTTCAAGCTCGCCTCTTCCCTCTTCACCCTTGTTCGGGAAATATGGCTTTTCCCCAAGCTTTACCCGCAGTTGTTTATCATTCCCCCGGATGACCTCTACTCCTTCTTTTTTAGCATAGGCTATAATCGCTTCCTTAAGCATTTCAAGCTCAGTATCGACCTTATCAAGAAGCTCTTTCTTTTCCCTGCTCTTTTGAGCATACTCGTTCACAAGATTCACACCAGGGTCGCCAAGGTATTTGTTGAGCGACATCTGCCCCGTCTTAACGATATGCATGCGCTTCGGGCATAACGACTGGTACTCGCACCAGCTGCAAAGCCCGCTTTCCACGGCAGGGAATTCGTATTCTTCCTGCGCTTTTTCGACCTGTTCTATTAGGGCCACAATATTCGACTTAAGTTTAGACAGGTCTTCCTGTGTCCTGCGCGACCTGATCTCCTTATCATAGACAAGGTAATGCCATACCAGGCTGACCTGGCTGGCATCATCGAACATATCCTGTACCCCTATATGGTAAAGCGCAAGCTGCCGGTCTGTCTCAAAATGCATCTGCTCCGGGAGGCGCTGTGATGTCTTGTAGTCGTGTATCTCGTAAGCCCGGTCGCCGCTTGATGAGAGCCTGTCGATAAACCCCTGCAGCTTATACCCCTCTATATCGATCTTGATCATCTGTTCAAGACCCAGCGTTTTTCCGTCATCGAAAGGACTATACCTTGCATAATACTCCCGGATGCATTTTTCTCCCGTAGCCCTGTAATTCTCAGGCGAGAATCCTTTCCTGATTATCCGGACATCATTAGTGTAGAACTTCTGCCAGTTATCGTTATAAAAAGACAGCAGTTCTTCCGGCGTATTCGTTTTCAAGAGGCGCATATCCCCATAGAGTTTCTCAAGCGCTTCGTGCACCCTTGAACCCATGAACGCCTCGATCGTTTCGCTCTCATCGGTTTTTATCCGGTCTATATATTTCAGGCGGTATTGCAGCGGACAATTCTCGAACGTGGTCAATCGGGAATGCGAATACACGGTCACGGGATGTAATTTGGGTTAAGATATTATAAATGTTATGGAAATTACAGAGCAGAAGGTTATTCTAAAACGATTTATTTGCAATTATTTTTCTTCTGATGGCATAAAATCTGATATTGTCAACTCCCCTTTAATCATACGCTCTAAATACTTATTGAACCAGATTCTATTAATTTATGCAGCAACGGTTTGCTACAGATAGCAAAAGAGAAACATCTAAATAGTATTGGAATATTGGCAAAATGTATAAAAACGAGATAAGGAGATGAATAGTATGAATAAGCAAAAAATATTCTTCGCACTCTTGCTGATTCCTATGCTCATTGCAGTCTGGGCTTCAGCATCCGCCGAAAATTCAGCAATTCCGATACCAGTACCGGTTAACGTGCAGACGGAGATATTCAGGATAAGCTCGAACTCGGGTAGCGAACCAATAGCGCCTGACCAGTTAAAAGCTAGCGTACCTATTAAAGGCAATGCAACTATCTATAGCTCTGCGTTAGTCTGGGGCGAAAACATAGAACTCTTTGTAGACGATAAACCGTTCTGCAACGGTGTAGATTCAACAGTAAATTGCATTATAGAGCAAAATCCTTTAGTCGGAGGTACTTCGGTAATAGCAGTTAATTTTAACACAAAACTAATACCAAGCGGAGCACATAAGTTTACTGTCACAACGCATCCGATGCCTTCTCCAGAAGGCTATTCTAATACAAGTGATTCCATCTGGATACTGGTCAATTAGGCCAATCCGTCAATACCCATATCAAGCCAATAAAATTATTGATATAAATTTTTTAAAATCGAGATAAAAAATCGTTGTTTCGACCAAACCTGATGAGGATAAAGAAATTTCAAGAAGCGCATCCATTAAAACAAGGATTGAAATTAGAACAAGAATTCTAGCGCAATATAAAGTTAGCTATCTGCATTACAATAACCCTATATTCCCCTTCCTCACGACCTCGTCATAATTCTTGTATCCGAGTATCTTCTCTATCATGTCCGAATGCTTCCCCTTTATCATGTTCAACTCTGAAGACGTATAATCCGTGATACCTTTTGCAAATACTTTACCCTCGCTCTCTATCTCGATAACGTCTCCCCTGTCGAACATCCCCGAAACCTCGATTATCCCTGAAGGCAAAAGCCCCCTGCTCTTCCGTATGGCATTCTCGGCGCCTTTATCCACGATAAGCTTTCCATCGGCTTTAGAGAGGATTATCCAGCGCGTCCTGTTCTTCCTGTATTTCCCGTCGCGCGCAAGGAACAGCGTGCCTATTTTCTCGCCGCCCACGACCCTGGCAACCACATTCTCGGCTGCACTGTTGGCGATAACCATGTGGCATCCGGATATGGATGTTATCTTGGCAGCCTCTATCTTTGTTCTCATGCCGCCCACGCCTTTCATGCTGGTCGGGCTCCCGCCGTAGCTCTCTATCTCCGGCGTGATCTTTTCTATGGTGCTTATAAGTTGTGCATCGTCGTTTTTCTTGGGGTTTTTGTTGTATAAGCCGTCAATGTCGGATAAAAGGATAAGAAGCTCAGCCTCGACCTTGCTTGCCACCATTGCGGAAAGCTTATCGTTATCCCCGAAGGTCGCTTCTATCTCATGCACGCAGATAGGGTCGTTCTCATTGATGATAGGAATGACCCCGAACTCCAGAAGCTCGGAGATACTGTTGCGGAGGTTGAGGTACGTCATCCTGTTGGAAAAAGCCTCATAGGTCAGCAGTATCTGCGCCACTTTAAGGTCGTGTTTATTGAAAGCCGCCATCCACTCCCGCATCAGGATGTTCTGACCTATGGCTGCCGCTGCCTGCCGGAGCGGGATTTCCCTGGGGCGCGAAGGCATTTTCAGCTCCTCGCACCCTATCCCGATGGCGCCTGAGCTTACGATGATAACTGTTTTCCCAAGTTCCCGCAGCTGCGCGACCTGTTTTGCTATGTCTTCTGTTAACTGCCGGTTAAAGCTCCCGTCTTCCTTTGTAAGGGATGAAGTTCCTATTTTCAGGACTATCCTCCTGATGTCCCTGAAAAGCTCCTTCCTGTCAATAACAGTTGAATCCATCTAATTCCCCATTTTATCGGCAAGGCTCGCGTTCAGTTTTTTATGGGTGTATCTCTTAGCATTCTTTCCTGCATAATCAGCCACTTTATGCCCGCTTCCCAGAAGTGCATACTTGTAGATGAGAAGCCCTTCCATTCCCACAGGTCCGCGGGCATGTATCTTGTTGGTGCTTATGCCCACTTCCGCGCCTTTCCCGTAGCGGAACCCGTCCGAGAACCGCGTGGATGCGTTCCACATCACGCTGGATGAGTCCACAAGGTCTATGAACTTTGCGGCATTCCTTTTATCTTCGGTCACAATAGCATCTGTATGGTGGGAACCATACCTGTTAATATGGTCTATCCCCTCATCCAGCGAATCCACCACTTTGATCGAAAGGATGAGGTCGTTGTATTCAGTCCTCCAGTCCTCCTCAGTGGCATGGAGTATCGCTTTTATGAATCCCATGTCTTTGAGGAGCGCAAAAGAGCGGTCATCGCATCGAAGCTCTACGCCCGCATCGTTGTATTTTTTCCCGATCTGTGGCAGGAAGTATTCTGCAATATCCTCATGAACGAGCAGGGTCTCCATGGCATTGCAGACCGCGGGGTACTGCACTTTGGCATCATAGCTTATGTCGATGGCTTTCTTTATATCCGCCCGGCTGTCAATGTACACATGGCATATACCCGCTGAGTGTCCCAGCACTGGGATACGGGTGTTATCCTGAATGTATTTCACAAACTCATTTGAGCCCCTGGGAATTATGAGGTTTATGTAATCATCGAGTTTCAGCATCTCGTTCACCTCTTCCCTTGTTTCCATGAGCGCAAATGCGCCCTGCGGCATGCCATCCGTGCTCTCGATGGCGTTCACAAGCACTTCAAAGATAGTCCTGTTGGAGTTCGCCGCTTCACTTCCGCCTTTAAATATGGTGGCATTGCCGCTCTTGAGGCATAGTGCCATTATCTGCGGGACGACATCGGGGCGTGATTCGAATATGACGCCTATCAAACCGATGGGGCAGCTCACCTGATAAAGCTCAAGCCCGCTGTCCAGTTCAAGAGCCGAGAGGGTTTTACCCACAAGGTCTTCGAATTTGATGACATCCCTGATGCCGGCTATCATCTCATCGATTTTGACATCATCCACTTTCAGCCTTTTGACAAGCGCTTTTGAAAGCTTCCCTGCCTCAACGAGTTTTTCTGCCGCAGCAAGGTCTTTCTTGTTGGCTGAGATTATCATTTCCCGGTTTGAATCAAGAGCCTGTGCCATTGCAGCGAGGGCTTTATCCTTGGTGGCGCCGGGCACGCTGGCTAAGGGGATGGATGCGGATTTTGCAAGGGTTACTCTGGTGAGGATGTTGGTGGACATAACTAATTACTATTGACGGAATCTATTCATGGGCTTTTTACAGCATTTTATCTTATTAAACATATGGTTCTTATGTTAGGTTGAACAAAGAGAGTTACTTAATTCTTCCTTATTCAGGTAAATATAGCGGTCATGGTAAGAGAAAAAAATATGGCAATAGAGTCAATTATGACAACATTCCAGAAAAGTATTTGAAAGAAACTACCTGTGAAGAGTCGATTCAAACCGAAATCTATCAAATGACATTGCTGCATAAGCTATTCGCTCAACAGCTA
>NZ_FZMP01000033.1 GCF_900196725.1 Candidatus Methanoperedens nitratireducens
TTACGCTGGTAAATGGTCATCTGGCAAATTGTATAAAGGGATAAAAATTCGTATCAATTAGCCGCAGGTGGCGAAGTTAGGTTTAATGGTGATGCATACGCGAGCCTTGTCGCGTTGCATGTGATAGGACCTTGTCCGGGTTTACTTTTACCTCTGGGCAGCATCTTTCTAAAGTACAACCAGCTTAACGTGCGCACCTACGTTAAAGCAGATGCAGGAAGTGGGATTGTACTGTTCGATACTCAGGTTGACCGCATCCTTCCCGCGCTCGGGGCGCGTCTGTTCGGCATGCCTTATCGTCTTGTCCAAGGTCATGATTTTAACGTACTCGGCAACTATGTAGCTCTGAATACGCAGGGTATAAAGGGGGAAATAGAAAAAGCCGACCCCTTCACGCCTCAGGAGGGCAGCCTTGAGAGCTTCCTGACCGACCGGTTCTGGGTATATGCACGTTCACCCGTCGGCGCGGTCTATGGTGTAAGAATAAAGCATGCCCCCTGGAGATTGCGCTGGTGGATGTTTCTGTAGTGGAAGTTGCTATGGTAAGATAAGCTCCCCTGAGCGGAAATCCTACTGAGTTATCCCTGTCACCGTGTCTGTCTTGAAATCAAAGACCGTCACACACTTGCCACCGCTGCATATATCAAGCCTGTGTGTATCCTCTATACTTCCGATACACGCGGCGCTGTATCCTGCGCTCTCAAAAAGAGAAACTACTTCTGACTCATTCTCAGGCAGCGAAGTTACAATAAAGCCGGTTGCAGGATGAACCTTTAACCACTGAACAAAATCAACGTTCTCCGGCGCTAATATCTTATCAAGCTCAACCCGCGCCCCTACCCCGCTTGTCTCGACCAGCATGCCCAGTGTCCCTACCACGCCCGGATTGCTGATATCCTTTCCAGACGTAACAAGCTTTCTCTCCCCGAGCGTCTGCATCACCCTGTATTTTGCCCTTACATCCCCGGGTTCTTTCATTGTCGTGGAATCAAAGCTGTACGGAGAGTTGGGGCCCATTCTTCCATCCATATCACAGGCAGCGATCACAGAATCCCCTGCCCTGGCAGTGCTGCTCCTTATCTCGCATCCCCTTTTCACAGTACCGATAATGGCTACAGATAGCGATGTGTATGGCGTATCCGGATGCAGGTGACCGCCCACCATCGGAACGCCGAATTTTGCTACCCCGTCCCTGATACCTCTCAGTAGTTCCTTGGATGCTTCTTTGTTGTCCGAGGACAGCACGTTTACCATAGCCACGGGTTTGCCTCCCATAGCTGCGATATCATTGACGTTGACGAGCACAGAGCTGTATCCTGCCCACCACATGCTTGCGCTGATGAGCCGCGCCCAGATGCCGTCTGCTGCGAACAATACATAGTCATCTCCCCCGATATCAATAACAGCCGCATCATCGCCAAAATCCACGACACAATTTGAATACTCCGAGCGTACGCTCTCGAATATATTGATGAGGTCTGCGATGGGCTTTTTGCGGGTCACGCCCTCGAATTCCCTGATTTCCCTGGCGATTCTCTGGAGGTTCATGGTGCTCAGAACATGCAGGATTATTAATTATAATTTTCTATCTACATGCGGCACTATCCCATAATTCGGTTATGAATATTTGGAACGAGTTACCCCATAATATTAAAAGAAGTTTTTGGAGATGATCTGATACATCAGTATTGCCTGCTCTATTTCAAATGATTTTGGCATTGAATGTGAAAAATCAATAGACTTTTGGCTATTGACAACATTTTAATCCCAAAACCGCCAATTAACCACCGGGAGATCTCACATGCCCATCCGATTCGACCGTTTCACCATCAAAGCCCAGGAAACATTTGCAGATGCACAGAGCATAGCTCTTGACAGGAACCAGCAGCAATTAGAAGTAGAACACCTCCTTCTCGCGCTCATCAACCAGAAGGAAGGCCTGACCCTCCAGCTCTTACAGAAACTCGGCGCAAATGTCGCAGGAATAATATCGTCGCTTGAGGAAGAGATTAACAAACTCCCTCGCATCGAAGGCGCAGGGGGCGGGCAGATATACATCACCCAGCGGTTGAATGATATCGTTGAGGCTGCTTTTGAAGAGATGAAGAACCTCAAGGACGAATACCTGAGCACAGAGCACCTGCTGCTGGCTATAGCGGATGAAAAAGACGGTACCTCGGCGCGGCTCCTGAGACAGAACGGCGTATCAAAAGACGGTATCATGAGAGCGCTGCGGGAAATCAGGGGCTCCGCACGGGTGACAGATCAGACGCCTGAGGATAAATACCAGGCGCTGAAAAAATACGGGCGCGATCTTACCGACCTTGCAGCGCGGGGAAAGCTTGACCCGGTCATCGGACGCGAAAACGAGATCAGGAGGGTTCTTCAGGTGCTTTCACGAAGAACGAAGAACAACCCTGTGCTGATAGGTGAGCCTGGCGTTGGAAAAACAGCAATTGCAGAGGGGCTGGCGCTGCGTATCTTCTCTGGAGATGTGCCTGAGAATATGAAGGACAAAAGGGTCGTGGCGCTGGATATGGGCGCGCTGGTCGCAGGAACAAAGTTCAGGGGTGAATTTGAAGAGCGCCTGAAGGCTGTGATAAAAGAGGTGCAGGACTCTGAAGGGAAAGTCATCCTATTTATTGATGAGCTTCACACCGTTGTGGGTGCTGGCGCTGCCGAAGGCGCTATTGATGCTTCAAACCTCCTGAAGCCCGCACTGGCGAGGGGAGACCTGAGGTGTGTCGGCGCTACAACGCTTAACGAATACAGGAAATACATAGAAAAAGACCCCGCTCTTGAGAGAAGGTTCCAGCCCATACTTGTTGGAGAACCCACGGTCGAGGAGACAATATCCATACTCAGGGGCTTAAAAGAGAGATACGAGGTACATCACGGCGTCAGGATAAAAGACTCTGCGCTAATCGCAGCAGCAGTGCTTTCCCATCGCTATATAACGGACAGGTTCTTGCCTGATAAAGCCATTGACCTGATCGATGAAGCCGCTTCAAAACTCAGGATAGAGATAGACAGCCTGCCGTCAGAACTTGATGATATCGAGCGTAAGATAAGGCAGCTTGAGATCGAGCGCCAGGCAGTGAAAAAAGAAAAAGACCGCTATTCCAAAGAACGGCTTGAGAAAATAGAAAAAGAACTCTCCGACCTGAAAGAGCAAAGCAAATCCATGAGAGCGCACTGGCAGCTTGAGAAAGATGCCATTCAGAAAATAAGGAAGATAAAAGAAGATATCGAGAAAACGAGGATGGCTGCAGAAAAAGCCGAGCTTGAGGGCAACCTTGAGAGAGCATCAGAGCTCCGGTACGGTGTACTGATCAACCTGCAAAAACAGCTTGATGAAGAGAATAAAAAGCTGACAGAGTTCCAGAAAGATAGGAAAATGCTCAAGGAAGAAGTGGATGAGGAGGATATAGCCGGGGTTGTCTCAACATGGACTCATATTCCTGTAAGCAGGATGCTTGAGAGCGAAATGCAAAAACTGGTGCATATGGAAGAGCGCATAAAGCAGCGTGTTGTGGGTCAGGATGATGCAGTAATTGCTGTTGCTAATGCGGTCAGGAGAGGGCGCGCCGGGTTATCAGATCCAAATCATCCCATAGGCTCTTTCATGTTCCGGTCCTACGGGCGTGGGCAAGACAGAGCTTGCAAGAGCACTTGCTGAATTCCTGTTCGATTCCGAAACGGCGATGATACGGCTGGACATGAGCGAGTATATGGAGAAGCATACGGTAGCCAGGCTTATCGGCGCGCCCCCGGGCTATGTGGGATACGAGGAGGGCGGGCAGCTCACAGAAGCAGTGAGACGGCGCCCGTATTCTGTCGTGTTATTCGATGAGATAGAAAAGGCGCATCCTGATGTGTTCAATGTGCTGCTCCAGATACTGGATGATGGCAGGCTCACGGATGGCCACGGGCGTACGGTGGATTTCAAGAACACGGTGATAATTATGACATCCAATATCGGAAGCCAGTGGATATTCGAGCTTGGGGATAAAGAAGATAAGATGAAAGAGAAAGTAATGGAACTGATACACCAGCAATTCAAGCCTGAGTTCCTGAACCGCCTGGATGAGATCATCATCTTCCACTCGCTGAAGCTCCCGCAGATAATGAAGATCGTGGACATCCAGTTTGGGATACTGAGCAGGCGCCTTGCCGAGAAAAAAATCAACCTTTCCATGTCTGAAAAAGCAAGGAATCACATAGCCAAGATAGGCTATGATCCGCTGTACGGCGCACGACCAATCAAGCGGACGATACAGCATACGATACTTGATCCCCTTGCGATAAGGATACTTAATAAAGAATTCGTGGAAGGGGATTCTGTGGAAGTTGATGTTGAGGGAAATGAGATTGTGTTCAGAAAAACAGGGTGATGAACCCATCATTCGCCTGAGGATTCATCAAATTTAAGCTCACTCCACCTTTATCTCCTTTTTCTCCTTGACCTCTGTCTTTGGCATTTTTATCTCAAGAATCCCATTCCTGTACGAAGCCTGGGCGTTATTTGGGTCTACCGGTGATGGGAGAGCGATAGCGCGATAATAACTCCCGCTGCGCCTTTCCCTGTACACGTAGCCTTTCTCTTTCCTCTCCTCTTCTTTCTTTGTCTCTGCCGATATCTCAAGCCTGTCCTCTGTCAGGTTTATTTTGATATTCTCTTTCTCAAGCCCCGGCATCTCAGCCGTAGCTATAACTTCCTTATCGGTCTCAACGATATCGATGAAAGGCTGCCTGTATTCAGCCGGCAACATCTCTCCGCGCTCGCCAGATGGTAAAAGCTGTCGCCGCGGTCTCCCCCAGAAGTCTTCAAACATCCGATTCATCATTTCTTCGAATCTTCTGAAATCATCCCTTATATCTGCCATTCAAATAACCTCCAGAGTTAATGTTTTTAATGATTGTACTTAAAACTAACGTAGAGAGATTACTATATGTTGTGAGAGACTGGTGAGAGACTAACTTACCCCTATCTCCTTCATCACATTCCTCACCCCCAGCGCCACCCCCTCCACCTCGATCCCTCCTTTCCCTTTCGCGCCATCGCCAACAATGTAGAGATTTTGAACAGGCGTCCTGTACCCAATATCGCTTCCTGAAGATACCCTGTTCACAGGCCAGTCGCCGGAATATGACTGGATTAACAGCACCTCGTATTTTTTATCGGAGAATAACTTTTTCAGGTCAGAAAGCCCAAGAGTTATCTCATGAGCCAAATCATCGGATAGGACTGTCTGGTGGGACATTGCAAGATGCTTCCCGGGCGGCGCAAGCGAAGGATCGGCATTTGTGACCTCATTTATCCCGTTGACCCTCTCCGCGTAAGGCGTGAAAAGAACGCCGCTATGCCCTATAAGGGGTTCTCCGGAGGAAAGACATATTTTAATCCCTCTCGATGGCTTGGTCTTTTTTATGAACTCCAGATACTTCTCGTCCCTGCATTCGTACATCCGGCTTGTTTCAGAGTGCCCGACATCGCTGATAACAATATCGGCATCTATTACTTTCCCATTGGCATTTACGCCTTTTGCCAGTCCATCATCTGTTATTATTCTATCGATGCATGCTCTGGTATTTATTTTTCCGCCGTTTGATTTTATGACATCCGAGAGAGATTCTATTACTGCGCCGCATCCGCCTGCCGGGATACCCGGTCCTTTGTATCGGTACATATTATCGATGATTTCCAGCACCTTGCGGGCAGGGACATCATTTGCGGCAAGGCTTAATGACCAGCCGCAGTATGAATCCGCAAGCCTTAGCAGGAACTCATCATTAAAATATTTCAGGATCCAATCCCTGAATGAGATGTCAGTTTTAGGTTTAAATTTAAGGGAATATGCCAGTATAGTTCCGAGTTTCACCTGTTTTGTAACTGACAGTCCTTTTTTAAAATCGTGGAATTCAATATTACTCTCATCCTCTTTTTTGATTATAGCCATAGGACTTGAATCGATTATGGTAACCTCCGCTCCTACCTCACGCAGTAATTGCGAAAGCGGTCCCCGTGAGCCGTGGGGTATCATATGGAGTGCGCCTGTGCTGAGTTTGAATCCTTTATATTCGAGATTGGTAAACCTGCCGCCGATAAAAGGGAGGCGCTCGAATATCTCGACATCGTATCCAGCTTTTGAAAGTTTTGCGCCTGCAAGCAATCCGCCAAGACCTGCGCCAATGATCACCGCCTTCATTCATCCTCCGAGATAGCAGAGACGGGACAGTATTCAATGCATATCCCGCACTCAATACATTTCTCGTTCATCGAGGCGTGCCCGAACACTGTTATCGCATCGTGCGGGCAATAGACTGCACACTGGCAGCAGCCCACGCATTTTTCACTGACGTTCATCAGGTCCCTGCCGTTCCTATCTTCTCAGCCAGCTTCGCCAGCACTTCTTTTCTCATGCCTTCAACGAACTTTATGCTGCCCACCACGAGATGCCCTCCGCCGCTTACGCCCGCGCCTTTTATCTCGCTGTGCAGTTCTTTCACCATCTGGGGTATGTTCATCTTTACGCCCCTTGAGCGCAGCACTGCAAAATCCGGGCCATAACCGATTGTCACAACAGGCTGCCCGCTGTATTTAGCGCAAAGGCGGTCATGTATCTCACCGCTCGTTTTGCCCGGCGGAGGGAATGTGAACTTGTGGGCGAAATTCTCAACATCGATAACATTCAGTATGGCGCCGTTTGGCAGTTTCTGCGTTTTTACATTTGGCATCGACGCCTCAAGCTGCTCTGTTATGGCGGCATTTGCCTGCTCGCACAACAGCTTGACGATTTGCTGGTGCCGGATAGAAGACCCGAGGTTAAGTATATCGTTCATTATCCCTCGCCCGTCGCTGAACCTCTGCCAGAACGCCTCATAATCAAGAGCAAGCGCCATATTCTTCAGGTCTTCGGGTTTATATTTTCCATTAACCACGGATTTATAAAGCTCTCCTTCAGGCGCCTCCGATCTGTCCCCGACCGCTGAAACTGCCGGGAGGTGTTTTATTTCCTCAACAACTTCAGGATTTATCATACGGGCTATCTCAGTGCCTATCATGCCTGTGGTTATGCCGAAATCCCCGCCTGCATAAGCCGGGTTCACATGCTCAAGCACCATTGAATCAATAGTACCGTCGGGATGGTGATGGTCGATAACCAGTATATCTACACCATAAATAACAGCCTGTTTCATGGAAGGCATATCTTCCTCTGTCGCGCCGTTGTCCATCAAAACTACAAGCGGCATCCTCTGGGCAAATCTCTCCTGGTCTTCAAGTGCAAATGTAAGATCTTTTGTCACATCCTCAAGCTCGTAGAACGGAGCCTTTGAAGGCGAGCGCCTGTAAAAGTGACGGTCTGCATCAGAGCCCCCGACTTCCCGGATGAGCGGGAGAAGAGCGCGCTCAATAGCGATAGCAGAGGTGATACCGTCCGCATCTGCGTGATGCCGAATGATGATCGGGCGTGATTTAAATACTGCCTTTCTGATGAGCTTTGCTGCATTTCGCATCCTGGGCTTGAGCTTTTCCAGAACCTCGCTCTTTACAAGGAACTGGATATCATGCGGCTCTGCACGTACATCTATAGCTTTTTCGATCTGCTCCTTGATACCTGTAGCATCCCCTCCCCAGAGCTGCTTCATGGAGCGTATCTCGACCTGCATGGCGCCGTTCCTCATCGAAGGTTCGCCGATTATCTTCACTATGGTTTCGGACTTGATCTCAGGATAGGCGCGCTCCCCGGCTTTCTCAAAAGCCGCGCACTGCACTGTGCTATCTTCATCTGAAATCGTGAAAATCGTGGGTCCGCCAGTCTGTTTTATCTGGATCACTTCGCCTGAGAGATGAACGAGTTTGCCGAGATATTTTGAGAGTTCTGTGGTCTTCCTGCGAGGAAGCTGTTTTTCGACCTCGATGAGCTGGTATTCCTTCGGGCTTTTCGGGAGCAGTTCGATGTTGCCGTTCGGGGCTATGTTCTTTACTTCGACAATGATCTTATCCCCGACCTCGGGGCTGAAATTGATGTTGCTTGCATGAACAAGACCACGAAGCTGCGGGTTCAAATCAACGAACACGCCGAAGTTGGCATGCCCCTGCACCTTCCCTTCGTAGGTCTTTCCTACTTCAAGCTCACGGGTGTCGCATTCTGCTCCCAGGATATGTACAAGAGGCTTTTTCGTGCAGCTCTCGCAGAGGTCACCTTTGTCCGTTTGCTTCCCGCACACGGTGCATGTGAAGAATTTCCCTCTCCCGCCGCAGGCTTTGCACGGCTCGGTGACTGAAGCTTCGCCCGTGCCGCCGCATGTGGCGCATTTCATGCCTCCTGACATGAGCTTGCTTAGGTCTTTTTCAGATAATTTATCAAGGCTTATGGATTTCTGCTTGCCTGAGCCTTTGCAGTCCGGGCATTCTTTCTCGCTGATTATGATTGAGCCTGTGCCCTTGCAGTCTTTGCATTCGGTAGTCATAAAATGAAACTGATAGATGCAGTATGGAGGGAAATAAGTTACGAGGGGTGGAAGAAGGATTTTGTATCTCTGGAATAACTACATCTACGAAGATTTGATTTCCTGAATCGCCCAATCGAGCGTTTCAAGGAATTTCTTCAGAACGTCTTCATTTTTGAATATTGTTAGTGGTATATTAGGACGCTTTGAAATGGCTTCGGGGGAGATGGCAATACCTGGAATTTCATTCAGGCGGCGCAGTAGCTCTAAACGTTTGGATTCGTTGTCGAATGGTGATTGCATTTTCATCATCTGAAATTGAATTTCCACTTTTCCGTAAGTCCAAACCGCAATTAGATAATGTGGTACGCCTCTGTAATCGAACATTGTAAAGAAGGATCCATCTCTACTTCCTTTGCCCCACCAGATCCGAAAGTTTCTGGTTTCTGCCCATTCAAAAATTTTACATGCAAACCTAGCCTCTTCGGCGCCCCGCTTTGCTCTCAAATCTTGGAAGAAAGAGCTTTTATCCCATTGCTTACTAAGGCCACTGGATTTCTTCTTTTCTGCTTCTGCTGTCAGTCCCATGACTCTAGGAACAAGGATCTTAAGGCTTCTGCCAATATACTGCCTGATTTCAACTGCAAGCACCTCAGCCGGATCCATTTGCTCATTCAGAAATTCCACCACACGTCGAAGTTCTGTAGGAATGTCATCTGCCACAAAGACCATGCGTATTTTACCTGCCTGCAGATTAGTCTTGGTCTTTTGCCAGAACTGTTCTGGATTGATATCATCGCTAAGAAATTCACTGAGTGCCGGTTCAGGTTCTATGCCCTTATCTTTGCAACTTGCTTCAAACTTAGCACGGATTGATTCAATCGGCCAGTATACAACTGCATTGGCAGCATAATCCAGCATCTGACCAACTACTTCTCGCCTAATGCGCGTATCAGTGCTGCGTTTGACCTCCACCAAAGTCGGGATGGCATCTTGATCGAGAAATAAATGATCTACAGACCACCTTCCTTCGCCATCTTCTTCAGATGGTAGTGAAGCTTCGCGTGAGACTAGTGGACTGTTTGATAAGTAATTTCCGATATTCAACTAAGCTAAGTCGCATAAATAGA
>NZ_FZMP01000024.1 GCF_900196725.1 Candidatus Methanoperedens nitratireducens
GAATGTTATTTAATCATCAATCCTTAATATTAAAAGAATCAGTTACAGAAGTAGAAGAAAATTTACATGGTGGAGTTGGTTTGGTTCATATTACGAAGGGGGACTTTGAAAGGATTAAGATACCTCTCCCACCCCTGTCTGTCCAGCAGGAGATCGTAGCTGAAATAGAGGGCTACCAGAAAATCATCGATGGGGCGCGGCAGGTGGTGGAGAATTATAAGCCGAGGATAAAGGTGGATGAGGGGTGGGAGGTGGTGGAGTTGGAGGATATGTGTAAGAACCTTGATAGTAAAAGAAAACCTGTGACAAAATCAGATAGAAAAAATGGCACATATCCGTACTATGGCGCCTCAGGGATTGTTGATTATGTAGATGATTTTATTTTTAACGAGGAACTATTATTGATTTCGGAAGATGGAGCTAACCTCATATCGAGAAATACACCTATCGCATTCTCTATTAGTGGCAAAACTTGGGTAAACAACCACGCTCATGTTTTAAGATTTAAAAATATCGAAACACAAAAATTTGTTGAAGTTTATCTTAATAGCATAAACCTTGAAAGTTATATAACAGGATGTGCTCAACCAAAAATTAATCAAGATAAATTAAACAAAATGCCAATTCCTCTACCGCCCCTCGATGTTCAAAAGGGAATCGTTGCCCAAATCGAAGAGGAGCAGAAATTGGTCGAGGCAAATAAGGAACTGATCGAGCTTTTTGAGGGGAAGATAAAGGAGAAGATTGCTGAGGTCTGGGGCTAATAAATGAAACAGAAAAAAATTGAAAAAAATCTATGCCCATCCGTCCGATCCGTGTAATCCCTGTCCCGCCCCCTGACCGCCCACCCCTGCGCACATAACAGGCGCAGGCACAGCCTTTCCGGATACCGCCGGCGCGCCTGGGGCAGGCTATCAGGGCAGACCGTCGCTCCTGCCGGTGCCGAAATTTTAATTAATTCCCCTTTTAAATATTCTGCTCCTGTAATTTTTCCTGTACCCACAAATTCAGAAGCGTATCCGGTGATACACCCCGGCGTCTGGCAAAAGCTTTGATCTTTTCGGATAATTGCTTTTCAACTGCGAAGTATGTCACTTCGGATTGGATATCTATTTCGAATTCAGCAGGTTTTGTCTCTTCCCAGTGCTCGGTGAGGTCATGAGTATCCCAGTATTCGCCGATTTCTTCATGGGTCTGCATTTTCGATATTGAACTTTTATTTTTCTTCATATTTCTTCCGTTCTGCCCGTGTCATGTCCCTGGCGGATACGACAAGCGCCTGCTTATCAGTTTTGTAAATAAAGAATATAATCAGATATCTCCCAGAGATAGCCCTCCCGAATGCCGCATATACATTTTCATCAGGTTGTAATCCTTTTTCAACATAACGAAACTTTGGGTTATTCTCAAAGACTTCTCGTACTTCATATTGTTGTACATTATGTTTCTGCTCAAGCTTTTCAATAATTTTTTCATGCCAGATAAAACCAATTATTTTCAATGTATATACTTCTCTTTTCTATTATTTAGTAGTAATGGTTTTGCGCAGGCACAGCCCTTCAAAATACCGGCAGTGCGCCTGGGGCAGGCGTTCAGGGCAGCCCGCCGCTCCTTCACGGCCTTCACGCGCCGGGATTTTAATAATTATAATTCAATATAAATTCTAATGATGCCTGCGCCTGTTATGCTACCGCATAAATATACTACACATGAGCGAAGAACATATATTAGCAAAAACAAATTGTAGAGTAAGCATGATACCATACGAAAAAGAATTAACAGAATATTTCAGCAGTAAAGATAGCGTAATACTTGCTTATCTTTTTGGTTCAACAGTCAGGGGCGATACAGGCAGATTGAGCGATGTTGATATTGGAGTCCTGCTTGATGAAAAATTATCTAAAAAAGACCGCTTCGATCTGGAATTAATATTAATAAGTGAGATAGCCATTTTAATTAAGAAAAACAAAATAGACCTGGTTGTTTTAAACGAAGCGCCTTTGCTTTTAACATATAACATTATAAAAGATGGAATTATTTTAAAATCCAATGAGATAGAAAGAGTAAAGTTTGAAACAAAGACCCTTTCTATGTATATGGATGAAAAATATTACATAAAGAGGCATACGGAAAAAACTCTGAAAAGGATTGCTGAGGCTGGTTTTTCGTGAATGATGAAATTTCATCCAAACTTGAACGGCTTGGGGAATATGTGGACATATTAAAAGGCTATCAACATTTTAAAATAGAAGACATACGGACAGACCATAACCCTTAAGGGAGCAGTCGAGCGATATTTAGAGATTGCATTAGAATGTACTATCGATATTGGCGAAATGATAATTTCAAGAGAAAAATTAGAACGACCTGAAACATATCAGGAAGTGTTTTTGATCCTTGGAGAGCATGGTATTTTACCAGAGGATTTTGCTGTAAAATTTACACCATCTGCGGGATTCAGGAATTTACTCGTTCATATGTACGCAAAAATAGACATCGAGAAGCTCTATTATTACTTGCAGAATAATATTGATGATATTGAGCAATTTGGTAAATACATAGCGCGTTATTTGACTAAATATTGAAATATAGTGTGGGGAAAGAGATATTGAGCTAATGGCTGAAAAATGTACAGATGAAAATCCGTGCGTATCCGTCGCATCCGTGTCATCCGTGTTCTATCGCCTCTCTCCCTGCCAATTATGTAGAGAGTATTCTTTTGTTTTTTTTTAATTGTTTTTACAAAATACTATATTTATCTTGAAAAAGCATATATCCCGGCAGGATAATCCATGAACATGCTTACAAAATCCGAGGGAGAACTGGCAGTGAGGCTTGCCCGCCATGCCATAGAGGAATGTCTTAATAACGGGAAAAAGATCAGTCCTGATAACCTGCCCGCTGTATTTCGTGAAAATCGCGGCGTTTTCGTTACGCTGAATAAGAACGCAGACTCCAGGGAGCTTCGCGGCTGTATAGGCAGACCGTATCCCGTAATGCCGCTGAGCGAGGCGATAATACTGTCTGCTATCAATGCTGCCAGGGAAGACCCGCGCTTTTACCCGGTAGAACCTGATGAAATAGATGATCTTGTTATCGAGGTAACGGTACTTACAGTCCCTGAGCGCATCAAGGCAAAGCCAAAAGAACTCCCGGACAAGATAGTGATCGGCAGGCACGGATTGATAGTTGCGGCTAACAGGTGCCAGGGTCTCCTGCTCCCGCAGGTTGCTGTAGAGCACGGTTTTGATTGCACCGAATTCTTATGCCAGACGTGCATGAAGGCGGGACTTATGCCGGATGCATGGCTTAACGGCGCAGATGTTTATTCCTTTGAGGGACAGATATTCCAGGAAGTCCTGCCCGGCGGGGAGATAAGGGAAAAAATATTATCCGAAGAGTGCTGATTATAGTTTCCTGCATAACATTTGATAATAGCATATAAACCCGTACATGCGCCGAAGTTTTTAGAAAGATTTTAATCTATAAAAATAATTGTAAGGAAGTCATGCAGGAATACAGGCTCAGAATCCTTGATATGCAAAAAGAAGAAAGACCCAGGGAGAGGTTGATAAAGAACGGGGCGGCAGCGCTGAGTGATTCCGAGCTTCTGGCGATAATCCTGAGAACCGGCTCGAAGCAGGAGAACGTGATAAATCTTTCCCAGAGATTATTATCCGAGTATAATTTAAAACAGCTCTCGACCATTAACATCGCCCAGTTGATGAATATCCATGGGATAAAAGAAAGTAAAGCTGCCCAGATCGCAGCCTGTTTTGAAATAGCACGGAGGCTTGAATCTTTCAATGAAGAGGTGAAACCCAAAGTCAACTCCCCTGAAGACGTGTACAGGCGTATCTACCCCAGAATGAGGGAGCAGAAGAAAGAGAATTTTATCGAGCTCTGCCTTGACACCAAGAACCAGATAATCAGGGAGGAGATTATTTCTATAGGATCTCTCAATGCTAACGTTGTGCATCCGAGAGAAGTTTTCAAAACCGCCCTGGCTGTATCCGCGGCGCACATAATCGTGGCTCATAATCACCCGTCAGGCGACCCGACGCCGAGCAGGGAAGACATCGAAGTAACGAAAAAACTGATTGAAGCCGGAAAGATAATCGGGATCGATGTGCTCGACCATGTTATAATCGGCGATGGCAGGCATTTCAGCATGAAAGAGGCGGGACATATCTGATCATGGGGTCTTATTCTGCGCTCATCCTTGCAGGCGGAAAAGGCAGCCGCCTGGGTTACCAGGAAAAGGCGCTTATAGATATCAACGGCGAACCGCTGATAGCCGCCATTATAAGGAGACTGGAAAAAGCCGTGGATAACATCATAATATCCGTGCGCGACAGGGCGCAGGGTGAACTGCTTGACTCCCGCCTGCCGGGTTTGGTTAAAACACAGTACGGATTTGCATACGATGCCTACAAAGAGACCGGACCGCTTGCAGGCATACTTTCCGGACTTGAGGTTTGTGAAGATGAATATTGTTTTGTCGCAGCCTGCGACATGCCTTTCATAAACGAAAAGGTCGTAAAGATGCTCTTTAAAGAAAGTGAACATTACGATGCTGCCATCCCGCGCTGGATTGACGGTTTTCTTGAGCCGCTTCATGCCGTTTACAGGTGTGAGCCAATGATACGCGAGACAAAAAAGGCGATAGAGAAAGGCGAGACTGTAATCCTGGCTCCGGTGTTCAAACTTAATGTTAAATATGTCCCGGTGGAAGATATCAAAAAGATTGACCCGGAGCTAAGAACATTTATAAATATCAATACTTACGAGGATATCCGGAAATTATCTGAAACGTTTTAATATGCACACAAAGCAATATCAAGCAAGGGAATTGAGCGGTAATGGCTCGCGTGAAATAATGTATTCGGTAGCAGTTGAAGATACCATTGATATTTTCGTGAATAAGATTCACATGGCTGCTGTCTTAGCCACGCCTGAAATGTTAGAAGAGCTCGCTTTAGGCTATCTCATCTGCGAAGGGGTCGTCAAATCACAGGATGAAGTCAGGAGGCTTAGCATAGACGGGAAAGCGATCTACGCTGAAATAGAAACTACTGAAGATTTTGAGCTCTGGCGCGAACTGCGCTCCTCAGGATGTGTGGGTGTGCGGTGGGATGAGAATGAAGAGATTAATGTAAGTTCGGATACGAGATTCAATGCTGATATTATCAGGAAAAGCCTTGGCTCTCTGGATTCGGAGATATACAGAAAGACGCACGGAACCCACGCGGCATGCCTTGTAAACACAGGTGGCGAATGCGTTATCAAGGCGATCGATGTGGGGCGGCACAATGCCTTTGATAAGGTCGTGGGGCGCGCATGCCTCGATGGTATCGATGTCAGCCGCCATTTCCTGCTATCTACTGGAAGGCAGTCGGCAGGCATGGTGCTGAAGGCTGCCCGTGCGGGAATTCCTCTTGTGGCAACAAAGACCGCACCCCTGAATACGGGCGTGGAGGCGGCTCTGCGCACCGGTATTTGCCTTATATGTTTTGTTTCTCACGATAAGCTCTCGGTTTTCACGCATCCTGAGAGGCTTTTATGACCCCGCCTGTAATCTGCATCGTGGGAAAAAGCAAAAGCGAAAAAACACGGCTGATGGAGGAGCTGGTAAAGGAGCTTAAAAGCCGTGGTCTCCGGGTTGGCGCCTTAAAACATCACAAGCACGATGATTTTGAGATGGATAAAGAAGGCAAAGATACATGGAAATATGCAAAAGCGGGAGCTGATACTGTGGCAATATCCTCGCCTGTTAAGCTTGCGGTTATAAAAAACGTAAAAGGCGAGATAGAGCTTGGCGAGATACTTGACAGGTACTTTGCGGACAATGATATCGTGCTTGCCGACGGGTTCGCGCTTTCGGATAAGCCCCGTATAATACTTGCTGATAGCAGCGGGGATATAGAAACTTTCAAACGGGGATGCGAGGTCGTGGCTGTAGTAGGCAAAACAGGGTTGGAGATTAACGATATCGACAGTATTGTTGAAAGAATCCTGGGTTTTTCAAAAAGATAAGAGACTTTTAACTTAAGCAAAGTTTTATGTATTGTGAAGCTATACAATTGTAGTCAACAGAAGGCTGTCGTGGTATGGCATTTACAGCAGTAAAGGTAATCACTATTTCTGCAGTTCTTGTTTGCCGGGACAGAGTATAACCGTAAGGATGTGTAATCTTGATGAGAGATGAGGAAAGAAGCGCTCCGGTAGTAGTCGGGGAAACATATGAAGTATCGATAGATGATATTGCAAAACAGGGCGACGGCATTGCCAGGGTAAAAGGTTTTGTTATCTTCGTGCCGCAGACAAAAAAAGGCGACAAGGTCAAGATCAAAGTCAATAAAGTGATGCGGAAGTTCGCATTTGCAGAAAAAGTAGAGTAAAATATTCTACTAATTTGATTATATTTATTTTTCCTATTGTTTTTTAAATTATTCGCAGCTTTTTAAGCTTTTTGCAAAGCTCCTGCCGAACTCCGTGCACTTCTCAAGCTCTTCTTTTGTGGGCTGCCACTTGACTTTTATTCCTTCCTGGATTTTCTTTATCTTTGCTCTCTCCAGGTTCTCCTCGATGATCTTCACGTTCTCCCCGCTCCAGCCATAGGAACCAAAAGCTGCGCCTACTTTGTTCCTGAACCTCAATCCTTTCAGGTCCTCAAGTATGGGCTTGATAGTCGGCAGGAGACCATTATTCAACGTGGGCGAGCCGATGAGTATCCCTCTGGATTTGAATATCTCTGTCAGCACATCGTTCCGGTCGCACACCGCCATATTGAACAGCTTGAACTTCATCCCCTCTTCTGCAAGTCCCTGTGCTATTGCATGTGCCATTTTTTCAGTGGCGTTCCACATGGTATCGTAGATTATCACGGTGGAATCGTCGCTCTTCCCGGATGCCCATTCGTAGTATTTGTTAACTATCTGCATCGGGTCTTTTCTCCATATGATCCCGTGACTCGGCGCGATGATATCAACCGGGATGTTCAACTTTTTGAACTCATCAATCTTCTTGATCACGAGCTCGCTAAAAGGAGTGAGGATATTTGCATAAAATTTTATTGCTTCCTGGTATACCTCGGTCTCATCAACCTCATCATTAAAACGCCCTGCGGATGCGTAGTGCATGCCGAAGGCATCGTTGGGCATCAGGATGT
Source organism: Candidatus Methanoperedens nitratireducens (assembly GCF_900196725.1). GTDB lineage: Archaea > Halobacteriota > Methanosarcinia > Methanosarcinales > Methanoperedenaceae > Methanoperedens > Methanoperedens nitroreducens_A. The sequence goes on from NZ_FZMP01000024.1 coordinate 7,172, forward strand.
TCTTGCCTGTGAGATACGTGAACATGCTATCAGGCCAGTGGAGCATGGGGGCTGTCACGAAAACCAGCTTGTTCTCGCCCAGGCTGATGCTGTCGCCCGTTTTCACTGTCTTGAAATTCCAGCGCCTGTGGTAGTGCTTGAAGATGCTTTCCTGCCCTCTTTCCGAAACAACGACCGTAGCGTCGGGGATATACTTCATCACTTCAGGAAGCCCGCCTGAGTGATCTACTTCGGCATGGTTAGCTATCACATAGTCGATTTTTTTGATGTCGGTTATCTTTTCAATGTTATTTATCAGATCCTGCGAATAAGGTCCCCAGACCGTATCTACAAGAGCTGTTTTTTCATCTACGATCAGGTAAGCGTTATATGTGGTGCCCCTGTGGGTTGAATATTCATGCCCGTGGAATTTCTTTATATTCCAGTCAACGACACCAACCCAGTAAACACCGTCTTTCAGTTCAACTGCCATTTTATTTCACTCCTTGAATTACACTTCTTGATACTCCGAAATCCTGTGTTTGTATCTCTATTTTGAACGTATTTAACACTATTGAAGACTATGCGAACCTTTGAATCGGTAACCACCATATAATCTCTTATTCAATATCATCAATGATTAACTTAGGAACGGATAAATCATGTCCAGATTAAATATCAAAAAGCTTGGGGTTATAGTGAACCCGGCGGCAGGCGCTGGCGGAGCATTCATTGAGAACATGGCATCCAGTGCAATTTCGATGTTCAGAGATAGCCATATAATCCGTCCGCACCTCCGGGCTAGAAGAGATGCGACTGTTGCTGCTGCGGCTGACCTGGCATATAGTGTTGACGCTATCCTGGTGGTAGGAGGCGATGGAACCATGTCGGATGTTGCATACGGTCTCTTTAAAGCAGGCGCGGTCACACCCATCCTAAGCGTCGGGGCAGGCAGCACTAATGCCGGACATCTCATAACTGTAAGGTCTCAGTGGCTTGATAGGCTTGATCCATCTACTCTCCTCGTTCAGGAGGTCGAGGGATACTGGCATCCCTGAATGGGGAACAGGTAGGGCTCGGTTTTAATGATGTAGTCCTGGGTGATACTGTCCTTACAACACTTGAAGGAGGGGTGGTGCAGGTTAGCGCAGTAGAGTTCATGAACGGAAGGAAGAAGCCCTCTCCTCCTTCAAAAGCCGGAACCACGGATTCCGAGGTACGCATAAAGCGCGGCGGTGAATCCCCGGTGGATAATGTGGTCGTCACAGGTCTACATAAAGGCACATGCCTGATAGTTGATGGAAATCCGCTGGCTCCACTTAGTCGTGATGATGAGGTGCGGATGCGCTATGTTCCTGCTGCTGCAAGAGCAGTAAAGCTCGTAAAAAGAGCTGGATAATTTAAAAATAACCGGTAGTGACGTATTTGCTCACTACCCCGCTGCATTTTATTGAAATGACCTCAGATATTGAGTGAGGTAAAAACTATGAAAAATAAAATATCAGGAAGAAGTATTATAGGCGGAATAATAGGAGGCTTCATCGGAGCCACTGTTATGACACTCATTCTCATAGGCAGCAAGGCAATGATGGGAATGCCGGTATTAGCAGATTTCGTTATCATGGGAACCTTTGTCGGCGGCACAGGGAACGCAGCCATAAGTGCAGGATTTTTGGCGCACTATCTATTAGGCATGATACTCGGCGCAGTCCTTGGGATTATAGTATCGTCGGTAGAGCTTCTTAGATTAACGAGCTGGAAAAAGGCAACCGGAATTGGACTTCTATATGGAGCTATCATATGGTTAATCATCTTCCTCCCTACTGTAATGTACGGGTTCGCTCCAATAATGATGAAAATGATGGGTCCAGCGGCTGCGGGTATGCTTCCAATGGTACTTGGCATCGCTTTAATCGAACATCTCCTGTACGGAGTAAGTGTAGGAGTTCTCGTCTTTGCCGCAACAAAATCAGCGTCAGTTTCACAGCCGGCATGCACAGCATGTGTACGACCTGAGATTTGAAATGCGCTGCCTGTAAGAGCAGGCAGCAATTATTCGTTACAGGGACTTTATGTTGGACAATATCATCAAAATTTTAAGAAGAAGGGAATATCTGGCTCTGGCGGTATTTTCTGCTGTGGTTATGACCCTTATTTATGCAATATTCACCAATCTGACCATGGGAGTAGAGATAAACCCGCTCAATGGTATTTTGACAATAACCATGGCGATCCTCTCAGGGATTTATCTTACAGTCTTTATTTATAATCAGAAGGAAAATAGAATTAAAAAACACGAAAAAGCAGGATTGGTAGGTATGTTTATTGGGTTTTTTACATCAGCATGCCCCATATGCACACCTCTGCTGGTATCACTGCTTGGGATTTCAGCACCGCTCGCATTTATTTTAAGCAGGAATCTGTGGCTGGAGATAGTTTCCATAATGCTGCTGCTATTCGCCCTGCACAGACTATCGGATAGTATGGAGAAGTGCTCATGCTAACTGGCAAGATGAACAATATGGCGGTTCTCGGATCCAGTGGTTTGAAAAGAGATGATCGGGTGTGCCTATTATACTCATAACCTCCATGGGATTATCCACCATATTGTATATTATACAATTATCTGAAAAAGACGTATAAAAACGGAGGTAAAAACATGAACAGTAAAATAATAGCTGTCGCACTGGTTTTCTTGATAGTAGGTATCAGTGCAGGCTATGCAATAAATGGAAAAAATGTAAACGAAAAGATTTCTGAAAAACAAGCAGAAATAGACTCTCTGAATACGCAGATTTCCTCCCTCCAGACAAAAGTCGTGGCTCTGGAAAAGGATGCTGGTTTATGGAGACAACTTAAGGCATTATATACAGACATGGCGCCCCCGGATATGCCCGACCATATGGTGAAAATGTTGCCCGATGGAAAAATGATATTTTTGCATTTTGACGGTCCTGTGGGAGAAGCCAGGAACCTCTTATGGATCGGAGATGGAATACCCGGCAAATTCCTTAAATCAGACCAGCCAAAAGAGGAAGGATACGTGCACTTCCATGGAATGAACGGGGGACACGGCTCAGCACTGGCTCCAGGTACTCAGGGATTCTGGATACGGCACATTGCAGTAAAAGAGTTAGATGCCCCGTGGGGTCATGTAACGCCTGGTCTTGACACAAAATTCATGCCCACCCCGCCCCCCGAATGAAATCCGAAAAGGGCTGCCTGTAAGCAGGCAGCCTTTTCGGAGGCTGTTAATTATTTTTAAGCTGGTTTTTCCAGATATGCGATGTCACATGGCGTATTTGTTCTTTCAGCATTTTTTGAATATACCCATTTCATCAGAGGTACTATAGCCTTTCGCAGGGCTTCTCCGTCATATGTCAGCGAGTACTCAACCCTGGGCGGTATTTCTGCATAAGCTTCTCTTTTAATCAGCCCTGCCTCTTCAAGTTCCTTCAGTCTGTCCGAGAGTACTTTGGAATTGATCTCCCCCAGGATGTCTCTTATATCGCTGTACCTTATTTTCTTAGAGTTGCCGATGGTGTTAATAACAAGCAGTGCCCATTTTTTGCTGATAACGTCCATCACTCCGCCAAGCGGGCAGATGCAGTTACTTTCCTTTTGTAAAGTCATTTTCCTCGCTTAAAGCTGCTTATATTTCTTATACTTGCGCCTATAAATACTTTTAGGTACTTACTTTAAATAACAAACTAAAGGAGGTGAAAAGACCTGTATTTAAATACTGGGACTAACTATGAAACACGAAATCGAAATCTTCACATCCGGCTGCTATCTGTGCAGGGAAGCGGTGGAAATCGTGGAAAAGGCAAAATGCAGTGAGTGCACACTGACAGAGTACAACCTGGCAGAAAAATGCGAATCTGAGATATGCCTTGCCAAAGCGAAAAAATACGGCATCAAAGCCATGCCTACCATCGTAGTTGACGGCAGGATTGCAATTGAAGGCAAGCCGACGGTTGAGAAAGTTAAGAAAGTTCTTGGCATGTAGCTCTACATGCCCTTCTTTCAAGCACATTATTTTATGAGCGTATCCCTGATCTTATGCCCTATTTCATTCGCTTTCTCAATGACATCTTTCTGGTCTTCTATCGCCATGTATTTATCCTTTGAGGGGACAGCCCCTATACCGAACAATAGTGGAACTGCGCTTATCCTGCAGGTACCTCCATATCCGCACGAAAGACAAGAGACATTCCCTGTCCCGCTGAGCTTACCGATGACGTTAAATCCCTCCATTTCCATAAAAGCGGCGATCTGGTCTGCGGCATGGTCTACGCTTGGTATCCCTCTTCCGACCCCGACTGCCACGCTACCCCGATCTTACCTTTATTCAGCATTTTTTGATGATGCATGGAATACATCCGTTCGGTCAGCATCTTTGTTCTTGAATCAAGAGTACCGTAGGTGGGATAGCCGCCGATAACAATAGCCCTGCTCTCTTTGATTTTATTTTCGATTATGTGCCAGTCGTCCTTCTGCTTGCAGATATTGTCCCCGGCACAGCCAAGGCATGCCCTGCATGGGTGGATATCGTACCCTGAAAGTTTGATAAATTCGTAATCAAGACCCGTGGCTTCAAGGATGGTTCTAACCAGCCTGTCGGTGTTGCTGCTTTTAACCGGGCTTCCACTTATTCCAAGTACTTTCATTTTATTACCTCAATTCAATATAGTGTAGTTATTCGCATATACTTAGCCGTCATAAAAATGTATAAACTACATTTTAATATACAAACATAACCTTGAAAGTTATAATAGGAAACATTGAAATGAAGTTTGAAAATATATATTATAATCGGGTGTGCTTATTATGCTCACAACCTGAAGAGGGTTATTATCTCGAAGTTAAATATAGAATTACTGTTGATTTTTTATCACGCCAGCAATCTGGAAAATATCAGGATACTGACAAATATCAACGTCAACGAGATAAATATTTTCAGATGCCTGACATCAGCATTTCTGATGATCCGTGGTCCTATCTGCCCTCCGATGACGACTGATGGTAATACGAAAAACAGAACATAGAATATCGTTGTTCTATTCTCAATAAGTTCATTTACAAAATTATGGTTCATCCTGATAAGAGCAGCTACAAGATCAACAATAAATAGAATAACGATAGTTGAACCGATGACATGCGATGGGCTTTTTATTCTTTCATGATCCCACATCCCGGGAATTATCAACTTGCCAAGACCTGTTGCAATTAATCCTTTTAAGAAACCACCAATTAAACCAAATTCCCAGTAAATTCTCCGGTGTTTTAGCTGTTCCTTCCTCGAAGTGATACAGATGATGAGCTGATACAGCCCGAATATGAATATGAACGAGCTGAAAATTAATAAAAGATGATTTCCATTAATATAAGATGCCAGAAGAGAACCGATGATAGCAGCCGGTATTGAGGGGATTAAATATTGTTTGACGATGTACCAGTCGATCGTTCCCTGGTAAATATTTCTTGCCACGCCACTGCCGAATCCGAACAGCATAGTAACAAGCGCCAGCCAGAAAGATACTGAAGGATCAATCCTGATAAAATATATATACACCGGTATCCAGAAATTAGCACCCGAGATACCCGCAGACATCGAGATGATGGCAATGATTATTCCAGCAGGAAAAAGATACCAGAAGGTGAAATCCATTATAAAATCCACCTTATTCCCGATACAGGCATGTTAAATCAGCTTAATTCTCTAACCTCTCTTTAATAAGTTTACCTATCCTCCTGGCTTCATCCATAACAGCAGGTTCATCTTTTACAGACCTGTAGCTTTTCAGGAATTTAGCTGAGCCGTGTGCATACGGTTTGTTATCCGGGAGGATCTCAAGATAATCCTTATATGCTTCTTCAACACCCAGATCCATACCTGTCAGTTCTTTCGAGTATGCATTCCAGACTGTATAATTGCACGTCTCACCAGGACCGCACACGAAACAGCAGGGCGTCCCTTTAGCGGTCATGCTCCCGACTATCTCTACGCCTCCGGCACGAAGTGCGTTTCCCATCCACTCTGCTACCATCCTTTCAGCAGCAACTCCTACAGCCACGGTTGCAGCAATTTTTCCACGCATCAGGAGTTTTATATGCCTCTTTGAGTAGAGCCTCTCTATGAAAGCCTTCATAAAAGCGCTCGCTGCACCGTAGTATGTTGGCGACCCTATAATGATGGCATCAGCCTCCATCACTCTCCTGGAGAGCCACTTAAAATCGTCATTAAGGACACATTCATTCGTGCATACGCATTTCATGCACGCGATGCATGGACCTACTTTTATTTCCGAAAGCTTGATGAACTCCCTCTCTGCCCCTGTGGCTTCAAGTATCGCTCTAATCAACACATCCGTATTGCTCTCTTTTGTGGGACTTCCGCTTATTCCGAGCACTTTCATTATTTACGCCTCCGGGAAATCGATCTCTACAGCAAGGGCATCGAGGAACTTGTTGTAGCCTGTGAAAAGTTCCATGACACCAAGCATCTCTACGAGCTGGCTATCGGTGAGACCTGCTGATTTCAGTTCCTCTGTTTCGCGGTCTGTGATTTTATGGGGCGTGAGCGTTGCTTTCTTTGCATATTGCAGAATCTTCTGGTCTCTCTGGGACAATTCCGATCTCTCGATGTTTTTTGTCAGGGTATCGATTTTTTCTTTAGGAAAACCCATCATCATAAGTGCCATAGAGTGCGCCGCCACGCAGTAATTACATACGTTTGCTGCGGATACCACGACGGCTATGCTCTCTTTCAGTTCCCGTGGAATTTCGCCTCCCATCATCAGGGTTTTTGTCTTCTCCCAGTTCACCCGCAGCAATGCAGGAAAATGGGCATATGTTTTAAACAGGTTCGGAACCATACCGAATGCAGCTTCGATATCCTCATAAATGGCTCTGACTTCATCACTTGCTTCTTCTTTTTCTATGGGTTTGATTCTTGTCATGTTAATCACTGATTTTAGAAAAATAAACAGGGCTTACAGCCCTGCCCTTTGAACAATCACATCCGCTACCTGTTTTGCGCTCTTAAAGGGGAAATCGCTTGCTTTTAGCAGCTTTCCGGCTTCACCGGCGGTTACTTCAATGTCACCAGCTTTGCATGTGGTATTTGCGCCGTCGGGGAATGCAGCAAGGAGTTTTTCCGGTGTATTTATTGGAAACTTTGCATTTTTAAGTGCCCCGGTAATCTGGGCATGGATCTCATCTCTGACACTCATGTTTTTACCTCAGTCATTGTTTTTATCTCTCCGGCTGTTTTTGAGATCGGACAGTCGTTGCTATGCGTCTCACAGCGAAAGCATGCGCTTTTTACCGCAGCTAACGATTTCTGGGCTTCTTCTTTTGTTACTTTTTTGTTCGTGTATTTCCATTCGGGCATTTAGTTCACCTCAAAACCATATAGTTTAGTTAATCTCATATACTTAGCCGTCATGAAAATGTACAAACTACATTTTAATATACAAACATAACCTTCAAGGTTGCAATAGAAACCTTTTTAGCCTGATACGACAAAATAACCTCTTATATGGCGAATAAAAGAGAGAGTCCTTACAGGGAAATCCTCGAAATAAAAGAGAAACTGTATGAGATTCATAACGACATGAAAAGATTTATCGAGCAGTCAAGCCAGCAGCATCTTGAGCATGTTCTTTCAGGTTCCCGTACCAATTTTACTAACGCGATTATCGGGCACGTTATTGATGATATCGAGGGTGGGCTTGAAAATAATATGGTCAAAAAATGCGATATGCGGGAGACCTGTAAATCAAACTTCACCGGATTCCTTCAAAAGAATGCGGGTCTGATAAAGCAGGGCGAGGTCCATGAAGATGTTATTTTGAAAAACCAGTCCGAATTAAACGACATGAGGAGTAATGCCCCGTCGAAGCAGTGCGAGAAATGCTTTTCACAGGTACAGGACCTCTTTGGAAAAGAGATCAGTCTGATGCGTTCTCTTCGGATTTATAATGCAAATGAAGACAAAAAACATGAGATTTCCCCTATCCCGGATGATATCATAATCGAAGTACTTGAACCGCTATCCAACAAACAGCGCCTGCAAATACTGAAAGCAATAGCAATAGAAACAAAAACCTTTTCCGCGCTTTCCGAACTAACAGGGCTTCGCGGGGGGAATTTACTCTTCCATTTGCAAAAACTGCTTGACAGCAGAATGATCCTGCAGCGCCATGAGCGGGGAGACTACATGATTACGGATAAGGGATTCAAAATCCTGAAAAGCGTCGGTGATATGTATTTCGTATTAAATCCTGAGACAGTTCATGGTATTAAGTAAAAGGTACAGTGAATTTATGAACTCTTTGAAAAATGAAAATAAAATGCATGAAGCCGGATTCCAGACCGTAGAAGAACTTATGATGGCTTCGGAGCCTAAATTCAACGGTGTCATGCGATGCGTTTTTAAGATAAAGGACTATGAAATCGAGGTATATTTTTATCTTCTTGACCATGCCGGCTCAACGATCATGGAAATATCGGATTTCCTTAATAAGGATAGAAGCTCAATCCAGCGTTCCCTCCAGACATTAATGGATAAAGGCATGATTAACCGGAAGTTCAGGGTGCTCGGCGTAGGGGGGTTTGCGTATATTTATATAGCTACACCGATCGATGAAACAAAGAAAATCATGGAGCGGGAGCTTCAAGTCTGGTATAATATGATGAGCAAGCTTGTAATGAAGTTCGAGAAGCAATAACAGGGTGTGCTTATTTTTCTCACTACCTCCAGAGACTTATGATGTATGATGTAATATTATACTATTGCCGGAAAAAAAACACAGAAAGAGGTGAAAAATATGGCAAGCTGTTGCGGATCAAAAAAGACCCCCGCACCGAATGACGCATGTCCTTGCGGGTCAGGAAAGAAGTACAGGGATTGTTGCGGAAAGAAATAAAGAAAACTGTAATCGCAATGGTCGCTATTGTGGCAGTTGCGGCGAAATTATTGCAAGTGTTCTGAACCGGACAGATTTTCTGTCCACCTTTTTAATGTATGGAGTTACATCTTTTTAACGTTGGTTGATTCGCACGAGGGACAGCGTATCTTTTTCCCTATCCCGCGGAACCTGGTGTTACAGTCTTCGCACTTGTACTGCGTCCCCAATTCACCGGAATCGATGTCTATACTGGTTGAGGAATCTACTAAACACATGGTCTCACCTCTGTTATACTCAATGATTTTTAAGTATTAATCGGTTATCCTTATGCGTGGTAATATTCACCGCTCGCGCGCTGCTGCACCGGTGAGCCGCACGGCTCAAAGCCCGGAATTCCTATGGCATCGGCGCGGCACTGCCTGCACAGCCGGAACTGGGGCATGAACTCCTCGGCTATAGTCCTTGCTATGGTAAGTTCATCACATTCCGGCGCCCTTTCTTTCTCAAATTTATTAAGTGGTATCAGGGGGATTATGTTCATCAGTATGGCGCCGTTTTCCGCCGACCTTCTGGCTACTTCTTTTATCTGCTCAAAATTAATTTCGGGAATAAGCACAGTGTTCACCTTGACGTTCAGTCCTGCCTCGCTTGCTTTCTTCACTCCCAGGAACTGGTTCTCGATCAGCAACCGAGCGCCTTCAACGCCTTTATAGGTCTTATCATGGTAGCGTACGAACGAGTATATCTTCGCGCCGATCTCAGGGTCGACTGCGTTTATGGTAACGGTCACGCTGGTCACACCCACCTCAACCAGCCTCTCGGCTTTTTCAGGGAGAAGAAGCCCGTTGCTGGCGACGCATTTTATAAGCTGCGGGTACTTTTCATGCACAAGGCGCAGGGTCTCAAAGGTCTCTTCATTCGCCAGCGATTCGCCGGGACCGGCGATCCCTACCACGCGCAGGTGGGGCATTTCTTTTATGTATTTGTCAACCCTCACGAGAGCTTCCTGCGGATTGAGAATGCTGCCCGCAACCCCTGGCCTGTGCTCGCATTTATCCAGTTTCCTGATGCAGTAATTGCACTGGATGTTGCATCGCGGCGCCACGGGCAGGTGGATCCTCGCCGTTGTGAAATGCGCTTTTTCATTGTAGCAGGGGTGTACACTGGTTAGATGCGCGAATTTTGAACCGATGTTTCCCCAGCGTTCCTGTTTCATACTATTCTCATTTTTTGTTCGTGTATATACGAATCGATATCTGGCATTGATACTATATAGGTGTTTTCCCGAATGTTACCCTAAAAAACCTGTTAATTAATAAATCTACCGTTATTTGACCTTAACGTTCGTTGAATGGCACCTTGGACAGCGAAGGTTCTTCCCTATTCCCTTGAACTCCTTGCCGCAGTCGCTGCATACGTACTCACACATTGTGGCATCACCCGAGATGTCCACGTCAAACATGTCGCCGACACTGCACACATTCCTCACCTCCCTTACATTCTTTCAAACATATCCTTGCCTACACCACACTGCGGACATACCCAGTCATCAGGCAGGTCTGAAAATTCAGTCCCCGGCTTTATCCTTGGGACATCTCCAACTTCCGGGTCATATACATACCCGCAGACGGTGCATCTGTATTTTATCATTTTTTGCCTCCAAATGGCTTAATCGCGTTTATTATATAGTTGTTCTCCTCTAACCAAAAGCTATAATTCTATAACATTAAATAATTAACGATATGGAGAGTATAATGACTAAAGTACAATTAATAGACGGAGTTTACTGGGTAGGTGTCGTGGACTGGAACCTGCGGGATTTTCACGGCTATACCACGCCGCGCGGGGGGACGTACAATGCTTACCTGATAGTGGATGAAAAAATAGCGCTTGTGGATACCGTGAAACACGGCTTTGGCGGGGAGATGGTCGAAAGGATAAAAGAGATCGTAGACCCTTCGAAGATAGATTACGTCATCTCAAACCACGTTGAGATGGACCATTCCGGTTCCCTGCCTGATATCATGAAAATAGCAACGAACGCGCAGGTCATAGCTACTGAAAAGGGAAAAGAGGGTTTGCTCCGGCATTACAGGGGAGACTGGAATTTCAGGACGGTCAAAACGGGCGATGAACTGGCGCTTGGTAAAAAGACGCTGTTCTTTATCACCGTGCCGATGCTCCACTGGCCTGACAGCATGTTCACTTACCTGAAGGAAGATAAAATACTTCTTTCCAACGACGGGTTCGGGCAGCACCTTGCCACATCGTTCCGGTTCGATGATGAGATGTGCACCCTTATAGGGTACGAATGCGATACGGTGATGGACGAAGCGGCGAAGTATTATGCCAATATCCTGATGCCTTTTGGAGGTATTATCCTTAAAAAATTAGAGGAGATCCAGAAACTCGGCATCGAGATAAAAATGATAGCGCCATCGCACGGCATGATATGGAAGAACCCGAACAAAATAATCGATGCGTATCTTTCCTGGGCAAAGGGAGCTTCAAAACAGAAAGTGCTTATCATTTATGATACCATGTGGAACAGCACCGAGATAATGGCTCAGGAAATCCTGAGGGGAGTAGCTGATTCGGGCGTTGAGGTATCGCTTTTCCACCTGCGCAGGAATGAATGGAGCGAAATAGTAAAGGAAGTGCTTGAAAACAGGGCAATTATTATAGGTTCGCCGACGCTGCACAATGGGATGTTCCCCACTGTGGGAGGCTTTCTTACCTACCTGATGGGCCTGCGGCCGAAGAACAAGCTCTGGGCGACCTTCGGCTCCTACGGCTGGGCAGGCGGGGCAGTGAGGGCGGTGAACGAGAAACTGAAGTCGTCGGGATACGAGCCGGTCGAGTCGCTGGAAGTCAATTTCAGACCTGACGGGCAGGACATGGCTAAGTGCTATGCTATGGGGCAGAAGATAGCTTCGATGATTAAAGCTTAGTGCCGTATCTACGTATGCCCGCGGTGCACGCCCTCACGATGCGCGACTCGGGCTAACGAAGTTGCATGGATTGCGGTCTTATAAAATAAAGACGGTATCGCAGGCACTCCTTGAAGTTATCTCCCTGGAAATCGCAGGGAGACAGGTCTGCTGCGACACATTTTTCGTCTGAACAGAAGCTGCATTTATCAGATGGCATGGGTTGAACCTCGAATATAGGATATTGGATATGTGTATTATTTCTTTCGGTTATATCCGTTTCGGGCTGGCTCTGGTAAGTGCCTGTGAACGAAATCTATAAGACGAGACGGTAATTATCTTAATAGGGGGAAGATGAGGTCATAAATTGCCTGAACCATACGCCGGGATTTCAGTCGGGACAACGCCTTTCGAGATTGTCTATAGCGAGAACAAGATGAGGCTTCTTCATTATCTTCCGACTGTAAAAAAACAACACCCGGTTCCGGTATTCATAGTTTACGCATTTGTTAACCGCTACTATATCATGGATCTACAGCCAGATAAAAGCGTGGTGAGGAAGCTGCTGGATGAAGGTTTTGATACTTATATCGTTGACTGGGGATATCCCTCGGGCGATGACAGGCACCTCACGCTCAACGACTACGTGAATGGTTATTTAAATAGCGCAATTGACAGGATAATGGAACTATCGGGCATAGACAAGGTAACGCTAATAGGCGTATGCCATGGCGGGGTCCTTTCTCTGATATACTCTGTACTGCATCCCGAAAAAGTTAAGAACCTTGTTGTACTGAACACGCCTGTGAATTTTGACACGGATAAAAGTCTTCTTAACATCTGGTCAAAGAGCATGGATGTGGACAGGCTTGTGGATTACTATGGTATAGTGCCGGGGGAATTAATGAACATAGGGTATTTTTTTGTAGATCCCCTCAGGAATATTATCGACCTGTATTCAGGCGTATATGACAGGGTTGATTGCGAGCCTGATGACATAAAATGCCGGCGGCAGGACGGGGAGAGCGTCAGGACTTTTTTAAGGATGATGAAATGGGGTTCGGACAATCCTGGACAGGCTGGAGAAGCCTACAGGCAGTTCATTAAAGACTGCTACCAGAAAAACCTCCTTATAAAGAACGAGATGGAAATAGACGGGCAGATGATTAATTTAAAAGATATCACCATGCCTTTACTTAACATCATGGCAAAGTACGACAATTTCATTCCCAACGAATCAAGCATACCGCTGAACGATGCCGTATCGAGCGCGGATAAAACAATGGCGATTTTCCCCACAGGGCATATAGGCATATTTGTGGGCTACGAATCCCAGAAGGATGTCTGTCCTATGATCACAGAATGGCTGAAGCCAAGGTCTTTCTGAACGATAGAAGAAGTTCTCTACAATCATCATCTAAAGCCTTTTCTTTCCACTCCGCAATATTCTGTGAGAACAAAAAGATGAAGCGATGAGCGCAAAATGAATTTTTTCATTCTGATGCATATCTCATCATGTTTCCACACCAGGAGGAACAGCATCATCCCCGAACTGTAGACGCTCATCGACCAGAACTTTCATGTCCTGCTTCAGTTTATGGATGTGATGGTGGTGATCAGGGACGGATGAAATTTCCGGTTCCATGATAGATAACGTCCCGACGTGCCCGTGTCCACCGTTATCCCTGTGCTCCATTTTCCAGAGCTGCAACCTCAGCCGCGTGATACCATCTGAAGTCCTTTTTAGGTTCTCAAATTTCCCGGGATCACTGCTCCCCTCCACGACATCAAAAGCCCGCATGTAGCCATATGCCATGCTTATCGATATCATGCCGGGCTCAATCGCCAGGATATCATGTGTTCCCAATGTAGGCTGTATCAGCTTAAAGTCCACTCCCCAGCCGCGGGGCGGATATGCGTTCTTCCGTTGTATCTCATCCAGCGCAATATCCATTGTGGCGCGAAGCGTAATATCTATCATATTGCTGTTATCGAACGACCACAATATGCCTACCCCGGCTTTTGAGCAGGTGACCGCATATACCTCCGTAGCTCCAAGGGAAATAGCCGCTTCCACAGGAAGCATCTCTCTCATACCGCCATCAACATAGTTCTCGGAGTATAATTTAACAGGAGGGAACAATCCGGGTATCGAGGATGAAGCCAGGACCGCATCTATTAAGTCGATTTGTCTACCTGGATCCTCTCCATCTGAGAAATGCCCCGATTCGTTTACGTACCGCACCTCACCGCTTTCAAGACCTACCACTGTTATGAGAAGTTTAATTCCAGACCTGCGCACTTTATCAAGGTCAAGCCGGGAACGCAGTTTCCCTTCAGTCGGTGAAAAGTTGAAAAAGGATTTTAACTGTCCATATCCGCATGGCGCAGACATTACTTCTGTAAGCCCTGTCCAGAAATTAACTGCATCGAAGAATAACGCAGGTGGGAACAGCATGTATTTCATCATCCGGCCTGCCATTGTGGAAACGGCATCAGCCGAGGTCATACGGTAAAGCTGTCCCGTTATCGGTTTAAGCGCCCTTAACCACGGCTCCTCCGTATACATATCATCAATTTTCCTGAAACTTTTCCATAACGCTACTAATTTCTCAATACCGCCCTCAGCCAGCACAAGCCCGTTGATCGCCCCGATGGAAGTGCCGCAAATCATATCCGGGCGAATCCCGCGGCTGTTTAAGAATTGCAGCGCTCCGACTTGAAAATCACCGCGCGTTCCCCCGGCGCCAAGTACAAATGCCAGAGTAATGATTACCACCCCATTTCAACGATATTTTCATCTGGATATATACGTAAGTATGGAGTTACCTTTAATGACATCAATAAACACATCCCCTTTCATAGACACTGATTAAACAAAATCTGTAATTAATCATTAATTCCAATCTTATTTAATGCTTACGCGGTGCATTTGCTGTGCAGGGGAAATAACACTTTTGAGCGACGACAGGCATATATAACGTTTGAGACTATATAGAAGAATGTGGGGTAACCAGATAGTATTGATGTGCTTCACCATAAAAAGGGATCACCCGCAGGTGACTTCGGACATTGGGGGATATTAATGCTGAAATTAAAGCGTATGCCAAAGCACATAGGTATCATACCTGACGGGAACCGCCGCTGGGCTGTTGCGAAAGGTCTGCAAAAGGAAGATGGATATGAATACGGTATCGAGCCCGGGAAAATGCTCTTTGAGGAGGTGCGGAAGCTTGGCATCCCGGAAGTGTCTATCTACATATTCACCCAGGAGAACACGTTCCGCCCAAGAAAACAGATCGCTGCCTTCCAGAACGCCTTTCTAAAGTTCCTAAACTGGATAAAGAACAAGGATGTCTCGATCCTGGCTGTAGGGGATGCATCATCGCCCTTTTTCCCCGAGGAGCTTAAAGTGTTCACGGTACCGCAGGAGAACAGGGAACAGAAGATGAAGCTGAACTTTCTTATCAACTATAGCTGGAAATGGGATCTCAATATGGCTCTTGTGAACTCCGGGAATAAGCGCCTGAGGAAACAGGATATACTGAAGAATATAGGGTCAAAGGATGTCTCCAGGGTTGATCTTCTTATACGCTGGGGTGAGCGGAGGCGTCTTAGCGGATTCCTTCCTGTACAATCGGCTTATGCAGATATTTATATCGTTAAAGAGATGTGGCCGGATTTCAAGCCGTGCCAGCTGCATGAGGCTCTGAAGTGGTACGAGGTGCAGGATGTGACCCTGGGCGGATGATTGCTTTAGGCTTATCTCAAACGGGAGAGCTCTGTCAGCTATAAGGCGCTTCGCCCTTTGTTTTCGTTTTATTTATCAAATATTCTTTCTGTTTCTCAAGAAGTGCAAGCTGGGTCTGAGCATTCTTAATTTCGTATTTCTTTAGCTTTAGCCTGTATTTTTCTTCTAATTTTTTATCAATTTTATCTGAGGCATTCAATGGCCAGATATCATCTAAATTGTCAGTAAAGAAATAATCACAGCGGTATTTCAGTATATTATCGCTTTCCCTTTCTTTATAGAGCCTATCTTTAATAAAAGAAACATTAACGGGATCAATCTCTATCCCAAGCGAATCGCGCTGTAATCGTTTTGCCACAGCAAGCGTTGTTCCAGTGCCCGCGAAGGGGTCAAAAACCATGTCCCCAACATTAGAGGAAGAAAGAATTATTCTGGTAAGTAATTGAACAGGTGACTGCTGTTTATGCAAACGCTCTCCATTATTCAACCGCAACGGCTCATCGCCCGCAAAATAACCGGAGGTAAGCTCCCTTATATCATCCCATACATCAGTGACATACAATCCTTTTGGTCGCTCATACTTTTCTGTGACCAATAACGGCGGATCAATCCTCAATTTATTGAAAATACGCGGTATTTTACCTTTCGTGGCAAAGGCTATGATTTGATAATGCTTGCCGAATCGGGCATCGCATGGGACAGCCGATGTTTTTTTCTTCCAGATTATCAAATTCTGAAAAGTCCAGCCTGTTGATTGCAAAGATTCCAGTACATATTGTGCATTTTTTTCCCTTTGCATAAAGTAAACGGCGCCGCCATCGGATGTACAATCATAAATTAATTTACAGACCCTTTTCATCCAGTTCCAGTAATCTGATTCAGACATTTCGTCATTGTGGATATTATATTCCTTACCCTGGTTGAATGGCGGATCAAGGAATGTTAAATCAAAACTTTCAGATGATGCTTGTTTAAGGAACTGTTCGCAATCCGCTTGGATTATTTCACATCTCATCTTCTCAACCTTCACCTTAGCAAAGAGTCTAATTTGAGTTTATAAAAATCATCAACTTTCTCAATCAAATTTTTATCCAGTAATCGTGAAAGCAAATTATTCAAATCAATTTCAGTATTCAAAATATTCAATTTTTCATTTAAATCAGCGGTGTCATGTTTTCTTTCAGATAAATAGTAAAGTATCAACGCTGAGATAAAGTCATTTTTATCAACCATATTTTTATTGAAAACTTTCATCAACTTCGCAGTAATTTTACCTATCTCAAAAACAAATTTTTTAACTTCGATTTCTTTCCTGATAATCAACCGTGCAAAAAGCACCTTTACTTCTTGCTTTGATCGGAGGTCAAATCTCGAAGTAAGCATATCGCCGACAAAATTTTCAATTTTTTCTGCTAACTTGTTTTCAATATCAATACTTTCATCATAGATAGCAAGATATTGAGATTTAGCCTGCTCTAAAATTTCTGCATCGCTGCAAACCAAAATTGATTCTGTGTTTTCCCTCCAATATTGGTTAGTTTTATTGAATCCAAGATTCATCTTGTTAAGATTAACTGAACTGACAATCAGATGTTTATCTGTAATGATGAGTTTTGCATGAATATCTTCAATCGTTCGAATACCAATATTTTGGGATAGAAGTTCACGAAGCATATTGTTCATTCTATCCTGAAAATCCATGCTGGTTGCGCCGCTTAATACTCTGATATCAAGCCCTTTCAACCGCATTTTAACTAAAAAAGAAGAAAAATCCGTATCTGTAAAACTTTCTGCTGAAATATATGCAAATTCCGACGCGCTCGAAATTATTGACATGAAAAAGTTGCGTCCTCTGCAATCAAAGGGTGCCAAATATAATTTATCTTCTATTGGCACATTGGCAGGGCAAAGGAGTGAGGGATAATGACTGATCCAATGGTTCCTGTGCGTTTCTGTTTCTATGACTCTAGGTAATTCGAATAACGAAGAATTATTATCTACATCCATTATTTTTTGTTGAATAGTTCCGCTATACCCTGAATTTTCCCTAATAAATAAATCAACAAGTTCCTCGAATTTATTATTGTATTCTTCAATTTTATTTAGCTCACCTTTAAAAATTAATACTGCATCAAGCTCTTGAGTTTGAGTGAAGTTCGCTGATAGCGCGATGGCACTCTTATCTGTTACAATAAATTTCCCATGAAATGAATACCATCTACCAACAGCGGTTGTGGTTCTTTCTGGATCTCCTACATTCCATTTACAAAAATAAAGCCTTGCACCGTTTCTTTCAATATTTTGAAGCTGATTAGTAACTTCATTTCGGATATCCGCGTTAATACTGTCGTAAGGAAGTGTTAAGATTTCAACCCTGACTCCATCGCTTAATTTGTCGTTTAAAACATTGAATACCTCTTGGTTATGTATCTGAAAAACAGCAATTCGAATGAATTCCTCTGCATCGTGTAATTCGTCAATTATTCTGTTAATTACATTTGTGCCGAATTCAAATACTTTCATTTTTCTCCATGTACCCTGCCAGTTTGATAGTCTAAACGAATTATTTGTATATACATTCTTCTATTTGAGACCCTACATGCTTTTTATGCAGGTCTGTACATTCATATCCCATACACCCTCACCGCCATCACTTCCCTCAATACCTGCTCAGCGTTCTTCTTCGAAACCGCCTCCAAACTCTTCATTATCAGCGGATATTCATACCCTTCCGTGACCAGCTTTACCAGCCTCCCCTCGCCGCCTGCGATTACGTACCGTATATCCTTATGCCTCCCGACCATCGGGAGAAGCGCCTCTCTTACCTTATCTGCATGATGCCTGATGTCCTCTTCAACCAGGCTCTGGAAGCGCTTCTGGCTCCAGCCGCCTTTCGAGTGTTTCCCCATCACACTGCTTCTTATGACCTCGTGTTCAACAAAAGTCTCAGCCTCGATAATACCTATGAAGGTCTCGCCTGCATGGGCATTGATAACCAGCGCTTTTTCACCCGCCAGGTTCTTTTTTAACGGCTCGACGTTAAAGCGCCTGTCAAGTGAATAATTAGAATGCGTTACGGGAAATGCTGGGATTACCACCTGTTTGATAATCCTGTCAGTATCATAAAAAACAACCTTTCCTGTCGATGAGTCTATTTTCTCTATCAGGTAAAGGTCTGAATTCTCAATTTCGGAAACTGCATCCTTCGCAATATCCTTAAAGTTATCATCTTTTGCCAGATAGATGGTTATCAGTGTGGAAGTCGCTGATTGCAATGAGCCGAGCAGGAAAAGGATATCCTCAAACCTGTTCCGGGACAGGTTCTCAGAAAAACGGAATTTCAACTCACCTGTAGTTTCTTTTTTAAGTTTCTGTATCTCGCTCTCAAGTGAAGAGACCTTCTGCCTCGCTTCATTCAGCTCCCGGTCAACTTCCTGTTTTGTCGCGACCGTTTTCTTTGCTTTTTCGTCCCTTTTTTCAAGCCGGAGCAGGAGTGTCCTGTTCTCTTCCTCAAGCCGGGTTATTTCCGCTTTCAGAGCATTTAACTCGTCTTTTTTGAACAGGTCAAACAATCCCTTCGCCTCTCTTGCCGAGCACTTTTAAGATGATAACGGGTGTATCTTTATCAATAAATTCGATTTTATCGTTCACACGGATAATCCTTTCTGAAGTTCCTTCCATCTTTAACCCTGATGCTTTGCTAAAAGCACTTGCCAGGGGAGATTCTCCTTCCACGGTCGGCTCCTCGCCGGGCCTGGTATCTTTTTCCGTTGAAACGCTGAAATATATGGAGAGGACGGAACTCCCGTTCGTATAAAAGTTAAAGCTCCCCGGGTTCCCTTTATGCTCGCCCACCAATAAAAAAGGTTCATCCGCAAGCATCTCCAGGCTGGTTTTCCCGCGGGTAACGTACTCCCAGCCTGTAAACCTGCTCAAATGCTTGCAGAATATGCGTGTTTTTGAAGAAGGTTTACGCGCCGTGGTAATTATCATTCGGCTTTAACGCGCTTGACAAGCACGGGTCTTTCCTTGACCAGGATGCGGTGTCCGCAGTAGGGACAGCGGATGCCGCTGTACTGATAGTCGATTTCGACCGGCCGCTTGCAGCGGGTACATTTATAGACCATATCTACCTTATTCTTCTGGCTTCCGGGCTTCACCGGCTGGTTTGGTTTCAGCAGCAGGCACAGATTCGCTGGCAGGCATGATCGCAACTCTCTCACCCTGGACAGCTCTCAGGACCGTAAGGTGCGCCGAGGTCTGTGGTATGTAAGAGCCGCCTGCGAACGTGGCTTTGCACTTGGCGCACTGCCATATCCCCGTACCGACCCTTTTTACCTTTATCGCGCCGCATTTTGAGCATGCATAATCCGCATTCGTCTTTTCTTCGATATCTGCCACGAGCTTTCTGTTTTTGGTTCCGTACCTGGTACCGAACCTGCCGGCGGACCTTGATTTCCTTCCTTTCTTTTTGATTTCTGCCATGATTATATCACCAGGAACTTCTCTCTGATTTCTTTTGCCTTCTCAATTGCAATATCCACTATATAATTTATCTGCTCCGTGGTGAGGGGATGTACTCCGCTCTTCTGCATGGCCGATATTGCCCCAGTCTGGTTGGAAGTGACCGTCAGCTTGGTCCCGGCTATGCTTTCTTCGTCCTGGGACGGGTCAAGCATTATTGAACCGCCTATCTCTACCGCTGTCACAGCCACCGGTACGTCCCTCATCGGGACGCTTGCATCCTCACCGAGGTCGTACCGTTTATTGGGAAGTTTGGACGTCAGGAGCGCAGCTACAGCCCCGAGTGAGGCTGCATCCATTATGTTCCCGCCGTCATCCAGAACATGGACGTCTATAAACACCATCCATACTTTTTCACCCGGTGTTATGCACAGCTTGGAAAGGTCAACAGCGCCGGATTCCCTCACGCCCCTGTCAACTACCCTCGCTAGCTCTATCGCGTCCTCCCTCGGTGGACCTGCCTCAAATACAGGTGATGCAAGCGGGATAAGCTCAAGATTCGTAATTATCACACCCATGTCCGGGGTATCAGGGAACGGTGCGCCAGGCTGGATCTTTACGCCAACGACCAGGTCCGTATCTCCAAGATGCACACGCGCAGACCCTTCGGCTTTGTTAATCACGTTCGTTTCTATCGTAATTTCCCTGTACTGGTCAAAGGCGCGCCCGTCCTCGCGCTCCCCCTTGACCATAAGATTGTAAATATAATCTTTACGGAGCTCTGTCACTACCTCGTTACTCAACGACATCACCTTCCGTCTGTGAGGCGTATTTCTCCATCAGCGCCGCCCTCTGGAGTTCGTATATAGCCTTGCACCCGTTCTTTGCAAGCTCAAACGCTTCCCCGAATTCCTCCCTGGTAAGGTGACCGTCCATCTGGAGAAGGGTAATGTTCCCCTCAGGCGTCATCGCTATAGGCATATCGGCCTGCCCGTAGTTATCTTCATCCTTGTTCAGGTCAAGAACCACGGTATCATCTATTTTACCTGCTGCACAGGCTGAGACAAGGCTTTTCATCGGTATGCCTGCATCCGCGAGTGCTATGGATGCTGCGTTTATCCCTGCTGTCCTGGTGCCTGCATCCGCCTGGAGCACCTCTACGAAAATATCTATTGCAGAGCGCGGGAAATATTCTTGGAATATCACAGGTTCAAGTGACTCCCGGCTCACTTTGGATACTTCTATGCTTCTCCTGTCAGGTCCGGGACGCTTCCTCTCCTCGACCGAGAACGATGCCATATTATACCTGTATCGCACAACTGCGCTGGTCGATTTCTGCATGTGGCGGGGATGCACTTCCCTCGGGCCGTAAACAGCCGCGATGACCTTATTCCCGCCAAACTCAAAATAACATGAGCCGTCCGCTCTATTTAAAACGCCTACTTTGATCTTGATATGCCTTAACTCATCAGGTTTTCTACCATCAAGGCGAATTCCATTTTCAATTAACTTTTCTGGTTTAGCCATAAAATTCCTCTTCTCTTTCTTCCTCTTTCTTTAAGATGTCATAAAAACGAACTATTTATCATTACCGAGGAGTTCATCAAGTATCCCTCCGGGTTTATTCTCAGCAGTTTTTTCCTCCTCTGCCGGCAGGGATTCCTTCTCATCTTCCATTTTCTCTTCTTGTTCCGCAGGCTCAGGTTCTTTTTTCTCCTGTTCTTCTTTCTCCGGTTCCTTTTCTTTGGGCTTCCCACCTTTCTCTTCTTTCAGGAACTTTGTTATCCTGTCAGTCAGGCCGGAGATATGCGTCTCTCTTTCTATCTTGAGAATTGCCCTGGCTGCCAGGTCCATGCCCTTATCCTTGCCTGTGATCCATACCCTGCCGTTCTGTCCTATAAATATGTTACAGCCGGTCTCATTTTTCAGCATCGCTATCATGGAGCCGCCCCTGCCGATCAATCGTGGGACCTTGGAAGGTGTCACTTCGATGACGCGCCCTTCTTTTACAGGTCTTAATCTCTGGTCGTTCAGCGTCAGCTCGACTTTCATGTTGGCGTCCACATCCCTCACAAGGGTCATTATCGAATCGCCGATATTGAGATATTTGGGCATATCCGAGCTCTCTATCCGCCTGGGGAACTCCGAGATATGCAGCAAACCCTCATAAGGCGACCTGATATCAACTATCCAGTTAGAAAAGGCTATCTCTTTTATAACGCCTATTACCATGTCGCCAGCTCTTGGTATGTATTTTCCCGACAGCGGGACGACCCTGATGTGGTCTTTAAGCGACGCTATGCCGAAGACCGAGGAGAACACCTTCCCGTTCTCAACGTAGGTGCCTTCATCCGCCTGTTTTGCATCGTCAGATAGAAAATCACCTGGAA
This sequence comes from Candidatus Methanoperedens nitratireducens, assembly GCF_900196725.1. Lineage (GTDB taxonomy): Archaea > Halobacteriota > Methanosarcinia > Methanosarcinales > Methanoperedenaceae > Methanoperedens > Methanoperedens nitroreducens_A. Next base: position 29,601 of record NZ_FZMP01000024.1, read on the forward strand.
TAACTAGTTTTTTATCCATTTCCATCACTTTATTAACCTCGTTTCTGCTGATCCCTTGGTGAGCCTGTTCAGGAGACTGTACAGTTCATCCTGCATGCCCGCCGGTATCGAGATAACTCCTATCCACGAACCGTCGTTCTGCCATTCCTGCTTTAGCAGGTTCCCGAACTTGGCTACGCCGCCGTATGCTTTTGCAGCATATTCCGACGGGAGCTTTATCGCGACCTTCACTTCCTCAAACCGTATGGGGATTATCGGTCGTATCGCTTTCATGGTGATATCGACCTGTTCTTCCACGCTCTTCATGGGGTCGATATGAATGCCTGCCTCATCCATCGCAGTTTCAATGCGCGCAGGGGGATGCGGCGCCTTTGTCTGGGGATTTATGGCGTTCCGGGCAATAAAAGCGATCACCTGCTTCTTCTTATCTTCCTGTATCTTCCTTCGCTGCTCCGTGGTAAGCTGAAGCTCCCCTTCATTGATTATTTTTTCTGCGATCCTGACAGCATCAGTAGTCCCGAAAGCATTGATAACATCCTGCTCTGCCGGCCTGTCGCCGTTCTTTGCGTCTGAGAATACATCCTCAACCGCCAGAACGTCCTCGATCTTCACAGGGTCGCCTTTTTTAAAAGCCAGTGCTCCGTCCGGGTCAACAAAAACCTCGAATGTCTTGCCGTGGGTCTTGAGCCTCGCGATTATTGATTCGTCAAGCGCCACCATATTGACTCACTCTTCTTTTTTCTTTTCTTTTCCTTTCCCCTTGCTATCTGAAGCGTGTGCTTTTATGATCTTATCAACGTATTCTTCTACTTCGGAGGGTTGAAGTTTCCTGAATTTCCTTGTCGCAAGCTCGATCACCCCGACCTCAATTGTCGAAGCGTTGAACACGCCTTCGGTAGTGCTGTAAAGTGCCTCAAGCCCGAGAATAATAGCATCGTTAAGATTAATATCATTAGTATATCTCTTCTCAAAGACCTCCATTGTCTCTGTCCGTCCCGAGCCTATTCCTGTGGCTTTGTATTCAAGCAATGCGCCGCTCGGGTCGGTCTCGAACAGCCGGGCGCGGCTGTCATCTACCCCTGCAATAAGAAGTGCGGTCCCAAAGGGTCTTACGCCGCCGTATTGAGTATATGTTTGTTTGAAGTCGCATATTTTTTTGGATATTGTCTCAACACCTATTGGTTCATCATAACTGACCCGGTTTATCTGCGCTTCCACGCGGGCGCGGTCTATGAGGGCGCGTGCATCAGCCACCAATCCGGAAGTAGCTGCTCCTATATGTTCATCTACCTGGAAAATCTTCTCTATGGACTCTGCCTCAAGCAATCTGCTTGTAACTCTCTTGTCCACCAGCAACGCCACTCCATCGGTCGCCTTTATTCCTACCGCCGTTGTTCCGCGTTTTACTGCCTCTCGTGCGTACTCCACCTGGAAAAGCCTGCCATCAGGACTGAATACTGTTATCGCCCTGTCATATCCCATCTGGGGTGCCATTTGCATTATCTCATCTCCTTAGTTCAAAAACGTAATTCATATCTATTTATGTTCCTGCTATCTTTATTCTCACATTAAGAGGATTGTCTGGGAATATATCAATTTCGTTTTTTTACGAATCGATTTTTACTCCGCCCGGATTAATCTCCCGCAATCTCCATATCTAAATACGGGTCGTATTACGGGATATTGGTTTTCTCTATTCTCGGTCAAGGCTCTTTATTGAGTGGCTGCTGTATAAACTTTTCTATTGCTCCTTTAATAGTACCCGATATTCCGAGCACCTGAATGGAGACCCTGCTGCCATGTATCTTGTTCATGCACGCAAGCGCGGCCCTTGTTTCAGTGGTCCTGTCTCTTGCGCAGCGGATAATCCCGTATCTCCCGTCGTATGACATGAGCCCGAAATTTATCTCGCTTGCTCCCGTATCCCCGAACAGTGAACATATCGAGTTCATGGTTTCCTCGCCTATTTCCTGCCGGGTTATTGTTTGCTCTGAGGTAATTTCAAACGCGATATAGCGTTTTTTGTCGCGCAGTGTTGGAAGGGAACTCATATTATCTCGATGCCCTCCTGTATATAATCGGGGCTTTTCCTTCTCAGGATATCAAGCGGGGCTGCGCTCATAGACCCGACCGCTTCTTCCTCAGTCATTCCGAAGAGGCTTGCAAGCGCTGCCATTTCTCTTGGCGAGCGGATGTCATACCGGGAGGAGGGGGTGCCAGTGAGCAGCATCGCCAATCCGTACTTCCGCGTATATTTCAGGTTCGTCCTCATCATCCTCAATTCCCTGATGCGCGCATCTCCCCGCAGACGAATGATCGAACCAGCATTAAAACCAATGGCAACAGAATTGTCATATGCAGCCTTTGCAAGTACATGATTGAACTTTGCCGGCTGCAAAAGGATATCAAGCCCCGCCGTTTCCACAGCCGCACGGTTGAACTCCTCATCCCCGCCCCTTGCTATCAATATTTCCGCGCTTCCCCTGTACTTTTTTATCTCATCCCTGAGTTTTGAAGATCTACAGGATATTTCGACAGAACGGTAAACTGAAAAGTTAGCTGGTATATTTTCCACACTATCTAATTTTGAGTTGACTATGGCGATTCCTGAATACCCGTATCTTTTAGCTTCGGATGCAAATATTATAAGCGAATCCTGGCTTTCCGGGATTAAGTGGACATTAAAATCGTAGAACCTGACATCAAATAGCGACATTGTTCGGCTTAATAATTCTATCATATAGTAAAACTTTGCTAGCAGAGAAATTCTTGATAAAAACACACGCAACTTTCCGCTATAATTTTTTTTACAAAATCAATTTAATTATAAGTTTATACAGCCAAAGGTCTATTTATAAACAATACAAAACTAAAATGGACATTAAAAACTGAAAAAAAACTTCATGAACTATCGTTATATTTATACTGATAAAATTCCTAGAAGCACCCGGGTTAAGTATTGTCCGGGCGCCATCCCCTCCAACTCCCTCAATCAAAAGCGCTTGGCATACGATAGCAGGCCCGGGGAATCGGAGTGGGGGTTAACATGGTGTAAAAAAGGAGTTTACCAGCTACAGTAAACGTTAGTGCCATCGGCCTGTGTAGATAGCAGATATTTTGCACATTTTGTTATCCGGATGTCTGCGTTCGTCTCCGGTTAATTGAACTGAATAATTCGGATAACCGAAATATTTAATATCTACTGTTACATTACTGTCTATTAGGCAAACCTAATAAGAGGAAGAATTATGTTCGAAACTCTAACAATCACTCTAAGAGAAGGAATAGAAGCTGCTCTGGTAGTTGGAATTATACTTGCATACCTTGGTAAATCCAGCAGACCTGAGCTGAAAAAATATGTATATGCCGGCATAGCGGCTGCCGTAGCAGGAAGCATAGCGACAGCCGTGGCTATCCAGATGCTCATGGCAGAATGGAGCGAGTTCATGGAGGGTTTGATGTTCTTCATAGCAGCATTTTTCCTGGCTACGATGCTGCTCTGGATGCACCGCGCTTCAAAGAATATCAGGCAGGATATTGAGCATGGAGTGGAGAGCGCGCTCGGTAACTGGCAGGCGCTCGGAATCCTGGCGCTTACCTTCTTCATGATATACAGGGAAGGGGCTGAGATTGTATTATTTCTCTCCGCAACAGCAAAAGAGGCAAGCCTATCTGTGGTAATGGAAGGAATAGCGGGCCTTGTACTGGCAGTTCTGTTCGGTTATTTGTTCATCAAGGGCAGCCTGAGGATGGATCTGGGAAGATTCTTCAAGATAACGAGTGTTATGCTCGCCATAATTATCTTCCAGTTAATAATAGGCGGAATCCACGAATGGTCAGAGGTTGGAATTATAAATTTGAACCAGACCGGAATGAGTATTATAGGTCCGCTTGTGAAGGAGCCTGCTTCTATCATATTCACAGGCATCATGCTTGGTTTCCTTGTGCTGTTGTTTGTAATGGTACCATGGCGGCAGGCTAAAATCGAAAATCTGGAGGGCATCGAAAAAAGAAAGGCTCTCGGTGCTGCACGAAGAGAGCGGAATAGAAAAATCGCAGGAGGGATTATAGCAGTAGCCCTGATACTTGTATTTATCAGTTCCCAGATATCAGCCCTTCCGTCAGGCATAGACCCTGTACCTGAAAAAGTGAGCACAACGGGAGGGCAGGTAAAGATTCCCATGGCTTCCGTTGCCGATGGGAACCTGCACAAATATGTCTGCGACATGCAGCATGCACCGGGAGAAAGCTGCCCCATGCACGGGGACAATGGTAAAGCCGATGTCAGGATTCTGACTATACAGAAAAGCGATGGAAGCCCTGCCGTAGCATACGATGCCTGCGCCCTTTGCGGAGCGGCAGGTTATGTTCAGGAAGGGGATGAGCTGATATGCAAACGCTGCGGCGCACCCATTAACCGCGACACGGTAGGTGAAGCAGGAGGATGTAATCCGATACCTCTTAAATACACGCTGGAGAACAGCGAGATGGTGATAAAAACCGAAGATATCGGAGAAAAAGCCAGCTTATTCAAGAGCCAGTAGTGGCTGACGCGCAAATCAAACACGAATTAACGGAGAGGTAAAAATGAAAAAAACGATAGCGATTACTGTGCTGATCATAGCAGCAGTATTTATATCCGGCTGTCTTCAATCACAGACACCGGCAGAGAAGCCAGATGGACAACAGAATGTGCAGGAAACAAAGCAGGCAGCCAAGCCTAAAATAACCATAGCCATCCAGCCCACCCAGCAGGCAGATGAAATAATGCCAAAGGCAAAGGAGCTTGAGACTTTCTTAGAATCAAGGGTAAATGCAGATATTGAAGTATATGTGCCAATGAGTTATTCCGCTGTGGTTGAATCACTGAGGTTCGGGCATGCGCAGGTGGGCCTGATGAGCGCATGGCCTGCCGCAGCCTCTGCAAAGCTTGCAGGGACTGATGTCGTACTGGCTGAGGTCAGGGAAGTCCTGATCGATGGAAAGAAAACGAATGAGACCTATTATTACTCATATTATATAGTCATGAAGAACTCAAGTTATACTAAACTTGAAGACCTGAAAGGGAAAAGGGCAGTGTACGCAAGCCTGACATCCACTTCAGGCTACCTGTTCCCGGTATCGAAACTCGTTGAAAAAGGTCTGATATCAAAACCTGCCCAGGGAAAAGAAGCTGATCCGAAGGAATTCTTCGGCGCGGTCTCTACCCCGGGCGGGTACGGTCCTGCATGGGATGCACTGAAGAGAGGACAGGCTGATGTGGGAGTAATCGCAGGCGACGTTTCTGAGAGCCTCTTTAAAGAGATAATGGACAATACGCGGATAATAGAGACACAGGGACCCATCCCCTCCCACAGCATAGTCTTCAGCAATAGCCTGAAGGAGCCGCTTCGGTCTGAACTCATCAATGCTTTCATGGAGATGAACAAGCCGGAGCACAGCAACCTGATGAAAAAGCTTGTCTCTGCGATCTTCGTAGGGTTCAGGAAAACGTCCAACGAAGAACACCTGGCAGGCTTATCAGGTGCTCTCAACACCACAGGCTACAAATTCACAGAGAAGCTGGGATGAGGCGTGACTGAGCATGCAATAGAACTCAACAGTGTGTGGTACTCCCCTACGGGGGATAACCACACATTGAAGGATATAGACCTGAAGATAAAGCGCGGCGCAAGCGTCGCGCTGATAGGTCCAAGCGGCTCGGGCAAGACAACGCTGTTCAAGATCATAAGCCGCCTCCTGAAGCCTTGCAGCGGGTCGGTAAGTGTACGCAGCAGCCACGGTGAGCTTGAGAAACATAAGATGGGATACATCCCGCAACAGCTCGGATTAGTGAGGAGCCTGACCGCGCTTGAGAACGCCCTCATAGGCGCCCATGCCAGAATAGGGTTTGCAGGTACCCTGTTTGGTTTATTCCCGAAAAAAGAGGTCGACCTTGCCATGAAATATCTGAGCATGGTCGGTATAGCTCATAAAGCTGGCAAAAGGGTGCACACCTTAAGCGGCGGGGAAAGGCAGAGAGTAGCCATAGCAAGGGCGTTGATGCAGGAGCCTGAGATCATACTTGCAGATGAGTTCGTATCCAATCTTGATATTGTGACTGCCAGGGAGATCATGGATATGGTGAAAAATTTAAAAGGAAAGGATACCACCCTGATAATAGCAACGCATGATATCGAACTGGCGCGCAATTACAGTGAAACGACCGTGATTATGAAAGGCGGGGTAAAGATCGGGGAGATATGTTCTGAAGAGCTTGACCGCAATAAAGTAAGGGATGTATTCACATAATGAATTTTTCCAGGGAAAGTATACTCAGGGCGTCAATTTTTTTAGCAATAATAATTTATCTTGCTTATTCAATCGGGTTTTTCGATGCTGGTAGGCTGGCTCGCGGCAGCAGCAATCTAATAATCTTTGCGGCAGATCTTTTTCCTCCTGATTTTGGCGTCACAGGGACTTTATTATATTCAATACTCGAAACCATCCAGATGGCGCTTCTCGGAACAGCCCTGGGCTTCACAGCGGCCCTGCCTCTTGGGCTCCTGGGTGCAAGGAACGTCTCAGGAAGCAGTATAAGCGCATTCGTCCGCCTTCTTCTAGGTGCCATCAGGACAATACCTGCACTCCTGTGGGCGATCATATTCGTGGTAGCGTTCGGCCTGGGACCGCTTTCGGGGACGCTGGGATTAGCCGTATACTCAATCGGCTACCTGAGCAAGCTCTACTACGAGGCATTTGAGGCTGTAGACCAGGAGATAATCGAGGCTGTAAGAGCTATTGGAATATCCCGCTTCAAGGAGGTACGTCTCGTAATGCTCCCGGAATCGATGAACCATATCCTCAGCCAGTTATTCTTCATGTTCGAATACAACGTCAGGTCATCTGCCATACTGGGTTTTGTGGGCGCAGGCGGCATAGGCTATTACATGATAAGTTATATCCAGCTTTTCCAGTACCAGAGGCTTACAACCGCTATAATCCTCACTCTTGCGGTTGTGTTGATAATTGATCTCCTGAGCTCAAGGATACGGGACAGGTTCCTGTCTTGATAGGTATTCCGAATTTAATAATTCGGTTAACCGAAATACTTATATGCCAGCAAGATAATTACTGGTTGGTGTACCTGACCCTAATTTAATCCTATCCTATCTATACACTAATTTTTCAGGGTCAGGTTCAAACCACATTGGGAGATAACATGATCGAAGCAGTACGAATAAATCTAAGAAAAGAAGAAGATATGGAACTCATCATTGGGAGAATTCTAGCCCAGGTAAACCGCGATGATAAAGCAAAAAACGTTGAGATACTGGAAGAATTATTTAAATATAACGCCAGGACGCCGGTGATTCGCATCTTTTTGGATTGATGCGCATCCCAGCACAACTTAAAATCAGAAGATGTTATCAGGAAATCCTAAATAATTTATTCGCCTAACCGAAACTTTAAAGTTAGGGAATACTGTATTAAATATTATGTTCTATCAGTTGCTCTTAAAAGCTATCCAGCGCAGAAAGTCCAGAGTAGCCCTGGCTATCCTGGCAGTGGTCATGGGCGCATCCATAGCCTCGACCCTGCTCTCCATATCATTTGATATCAATGACAAGATGGGACGGGAATTGAAAAGCTATGGCGCAAATATAGTCCTGCTGCCTTCGTCAGAGACAAAACTCATTCAGGAAAGCGACCTCTACAAAATGAAGACCGTTTTCTGGAGGCATAACATCATCGGATACTCGCCCTACCTGGGCGATACGGTAAAGGTAAATGACTCGGAAGTAGTGTTAAGCGGCACCTATTTTAGCGAGGAAATAAAGATACCCGGGTTCAACAAAACTTATATAGGAGAAAGAAAAGCCGAAGAAGGGGAAGCAACCTTAAAGACAGGAGTAAGGACGATAGCACCCTGGTGGAAGGTTAAAGGAGATTGGCCTTCACAGGGAGAAGCTCTTGTGGGTATCGGAGCCGCTGAGAAGTTAAACCTGGGCAAGGGGGATATTTTCAGGGCAGAATACGGAAGCAATAATGCGACGTATAGAGTATCAGGCATCCTCTCTACAGGCGGGGATGAAGATAGCCAGATAATAGTCTCTCTTAAAGAAGCGCAGCAGCTTTTCAACAGGCAGGACATGGTTGACCGCGTTGTGGTCAGCGCCCTGACCAAGCCTGAGCCTGATGATGCTATTGACCCGTCCGGGCTTCCGCCAGAAGAATACGAGACCTGGTACTGTACGCCGTACATCTCCTCTATCATGCTCCAGATCGAAGAGGTAATACCCGATGCAAACGCCAGACCAATCCGGCAGATAGCTGATAACGAAGGGAAGATGCTTAAAAAATTTGACTGGCTTATGCTTTTAATCACAGTTACAGCCATGACTTCGGCTTCCCTTGGCGTGACAGCAGCTATGAACACCTCGATTTTCGAGAGAAAAAAAGAGATAGGACTGATGAAAGCGATCGGTGCTGATGGAGTTCAAATTGCGCAGTTGTTCTTTGCCGAGGCGGTTGTCATTGGCATCACAGGCGGAGCAATTGGAATTCTTATAGGCTCCATACTTGCCAGGATGGTAGGTCTCTGGGTTTTCGGCGCCGTCATAAACCCCTCCCTTCTCTCAGTATCGATCTCAGAAATACTATCTGTCGGGATAGCTCTTCTTGGCAGCATGATGCCGGTAAGAAAAGCTGTTGAAATAGAACCATCCGTCATTCTCAGGGGTGATTGAAATGTTCACCCGTCTGGTGATAAGATCGCTCAGGGTAAGAAAAGAACGGTTTCTGGTATCTGTAATTGCGATAATGCTTGGCGCTGCCGTAGTAACTTCACTGCTGACGGTCTCTCTGGACATAAGGGAGAAGATGGGAAAGGAGCTGCGAAGCTATGGAGCCAACCTTATTGTCCTGCCGGGCGAAGGGGAGTATATCGACCAGTTCGATGCTACGCATAGCTCTATCATAGGCTCTGTCCCCTTCCTTTATTTCAAAACCGGGGTTAACGCAAAAAATGTTGAATTTGCAGGAACCGATATCGGCGCGGCAAGGAAAATGAATCCGTGGTGGCATATTGAAGGCAGACTGCCTGAGCAGGACGAGGTGCTGGCAGGAATTAATGCTGCAAAAAAACTGGGGTTAAAAGCAGGTGATGCGCTGAGTGCTGGAAACCGCACCTTCAAGGTCTCAGGTATCCTGGATACAGGTACATCCGATGATAACAGGATTTTTATTCCAATGAAGACTGCGGAAGCGATTTCCGGCAAAAGCGGGGCAACACTGGTCCAGGTAAGCGTCCTTGGAAATATCGATGATGTTGTAAAATACCTGGAGAATAAAAACTATAAAGTAAAGAAGGTCATGCAGGTGGCTGAGAGCGAGGAGGCTCTTCTTGATAAAACCCAGCTTTTGATGGCTCTTGTGGCTTTCTTTGTCCTCTCAGCAGCGTGTCTCTGTCTCTTGAGTACAATGATAACGGGCGTGCTTGAGAGGAGCCGTGAAATAGGGCTTATGAAAGCGCTTGGCTGCGCGAACGAAAGGCTTGCAGCCATATTTCTTACCGAGGCAGGAGTGATAGGTATAGCAGGCGGCACATTCGGATATCTAGTCGGGCTCTTACTCTCGCAGCTCATAGGAATGAAGATATTCGATGTGCAGGTTTCAGTAAAGCCGGAAGTATTTGCTCTTACTCTTTTAATCTCAATAACGATATCTGTAACCGCAAGCCTCCTGCCTGTGAGGCGTGCAGTTTCAATCGACCCGGTCGTAATATTAAGAGGTGAATAAGACTCCGTAAAGACCCCGCAAATGCAGGAAACAGGACTGATAGAAATGATAACAGCAAAAAACCTTACTAAAAAGTACGATACAACATGTGCACTCAAGGACGCCAGTTTCACTATTGAAAAAGGAGAATGGGTAAATATAATGGGCCCTTCCGGGAGCGGGAAAACCACGCTTTTGAACCTGATAGGGTGTCTTGATTCCCCAACAGGCGGCTCTTTGCTTGTGAACGGGATTGAGACAACAAAACTTAACCAGAAAGAGCGAACGCGTTTCCGGCGCGAGAACATCGGGCTTGTTTTCCAGCAGTTCCACATGATACCCCATCTCACAGCGCTTGAGAATGTCATGGTTGCTCAGTATTTCCACAGCATCGAGGACGAGGAAGAAGCGAAAAAAGCGCTCCTGCGCGTCGGCATTGAACACAGGCTTCATCACCTGCCATCCCAGCTTTCCGGCGGAGAGCAGCAGCGCGTGTGCATAGCTCGCGCACTTATCAACCAGCCGCAGATAATACTCGCGGATGAGCCCACAGGGAACCTGGATAAAAAGAACGAGGAAGCCGTTCTTGATATATTCAGGGAACTCCATAGCGAAGGGAGGACGATAGTGATAGTGACACACAATCCCGAGATTGGCGAGATGGGGGATAAGATAATACAGATATCACATGGCGAGGTAAAGTATTAAATTATATCAAAGCCCTACTATTAATAATATGGGAAAAGAAACCCCCAGGATAGAAGAATATCTGGAATCGATATACAAGCTTCAGGAGATGAAAGAATCCGCCACTACCTCGAAGATCGCAGAAAGTCTTGAGCTAAGCCCCTCCTCAGTCTCGGAGATGTTAAAACAGCTTGAACAGAAAGGTTTTGTGAATTATGCCGATAAAGGTGTTGTATTAACTGAAGAAGGTGAGCGTGCAGCCAAGAAAGTGATACGGAAACACAGGCTTTCCGAACGCCTGCTAACCGACATTCTGGGCTTCGGATGGGACGAAGTGCATGAAGAGGCATGCAGGCTTGAGCACGATATCAGCAGTGAGATGGAGGAAAAAATCGAAAAAAGACTGGGCAACCCGAAAACATGCCCGCATGGTTATCCTATACCTGATAAAGAGGGATTGGTAGCCCGTGATAACGCTGTAAAATTATCAGAGCTTAAAGCAGGTGAGAAGGGAGTCATTGTAAGCGTCTTTGAAGAGAATCCCGGGATGCTGCAATATATCGGCAGCCTCGGATTGTATCCTGAAGTAAATATCGAGATAAAGAGCATTGCTCCCTTCGGAGGACCGATTCTGGTCAATGTGAGAGGCGAGCAGAAATCACTTGGAAAAGAACTTGCAGAGAAAATACTGGTGGAGAAAAAAAAATAATCTGCGATAAAAAAGATTATTTCTTTAAGCATGCTGCCACAGGCTCTCAAGCATCTTCTTACCCCTGCGCACATCCTCTATTGAAAATACCTCAAGATTATATACACCCTTAAAACGCAGCTCGCGCAGCACAGAGAAATCAATACTCCCTTCCCCGGGTGCGGCGTGCATGTCCCCGAAGTACTTCTCGCCGTTCATGCCGTTGTTATCGTGTATATGAGCATGCACCACGTTGTCCCCGAGTCCTCTTATGAACTCGCGCAGTTTCTTCATGTTCCCGCCGCACGTAAGGTTCGCATGCCCGATATCGAAGGTGGCTTTTAAATCGGGTGAGTTCACCTCTTTTATCGCGCGCAAGTGCTCTTCCACAGTGCAGCAAAGGTTCGTAGGGTCTGTGCCTTCCTTGTTCTCAAGCCCAAAGATAATACCGCAGTCCCCGGCTTTAAGGGAGAGCAGCCTGAGGTTATCCACCATGTTCATGAAACATGTCTCTCTTTCACCTGTAATTTTCCCGGGATGAATAACAACTACGCTGCAGCCCAGTTCACCTGCCATGCCGATGCTTTCCTCCATGAGCCGGAACTGCGCTTTGCCCATATGCGCCGTATCAACCATGAGTTCAACCGGATAGTTAGGCGAGTCCCCGAAGTACGGAGCGTGCATGGAGGTGAGGATGCCGCTTGTGGAGAGAGCATCGCGAAGTTGCTTCACCCGCTCCTTTACCAGTTCGTTTCCCCTGTACAGCCCAAGCTTCGGGATATAAAGCTCAATGCTTTCCACTTCCTTTTGCAATTCAGGCAGGGACGAGGCAAAGGACGATGCGCCGATTATCATTCTTCCACTTCCCATCTTTCCAGTGTACTTTCCCGCACAGGTTGATCTTTAAACAGCTCCTTTCTTCTTGCTTCAAGCTGGTTATTCCCGGCGCCCAGGAATTCTGCTGCGGTCAGCACTTCCTTCCCTGCATCAAAGACCCTGGCTATCTTTTCCTTCCAGTTCAAATCCCGCAGGAGATGATGGTCAATTATGAGCTTCTTCACATCCGTCCCGTTAAGGATACGAAGAATGTTCTCAACAGCACCTGCCAGGCTCTCGTACGAATAGCGGTAGCCCAGCATATACGAAAGAGGGCCATCAAGATATATTACATCCGGATTCTCTTTTAAAATAAAATCCGTCTGCTCTTTCGTGTTCGGTCCCTCCACGTCCGAAGTGAACACGAAGCTCTCATCACCTTCCCTGATGCACGTTTCGACCACGTATCCGAGCCTGTTGCCCGTCCCATGGAACACGGCATCCGAGAAGCGAAGGCTTGTATCGCCGAATGAGAAAAACCTGCCGTCTGCGTACTCAATCTTCTCAGGCATACCGTCTATCTTCTTTAAAAAGAGCTCAGCCCTTCCCTTCTGGCTGCGGTTGATGTTCTCTGCCGGATGCTTGATGAATACGGTCTTATCCCTGTACATATCCGGGAACTCAGGGTCGTGGTGGTCATAATGGTAGTGCGTCAGGATCAGCACATCGGATTCTTCAGCGTATTTTTTTATGCTCTCTCGGTGCTCATCCCTTTTCCTGTACTCCAGCGGATGGGGCGGAAGACCGTAGCGCCGCGGTCCAAGGGAGACGGCGGGGTCGATGCAGATATTGCAATCCCCGGTTTCTATGAAAGTTGCCATGCTGCGCGTACCGAGTGAATCTGCTGCGATGGGGATTATATCCATACAATTACTCCAGAGGTTTCCGAAACATTAAATACCCTGCATAAAGAACTACTGAAACGAAAAAGTAAATGGTCGATATGAACAAACTGAAAATGGTTTTCCTGGGATTTCTTGGCGGCATGTTCCTGATTTTAGGACTCTACTATCGGATTTATGAACCGGCTAAAAGTACTCCTTATGAATATATGGGCATAGGGACGTGGGCAGCGGGTGTGATGTTCAACAGGCTTTTTCCCCGGTATAAAGAGATAACATATATGATAATAGGTCTCCTGGTACTGCACGCCGGAGTACTGCTACTTCTAAAAGATAATTATTCAAATCCGAAACTGCTCGGTCTTCTGGTATTCACTGCCGGGATTGTTGTTGTGCTGAGTTCAGGTTTTTCGGATTATATGAAGAGAAGAAAAATTAAAAAATAAATCTCAGGGCAAAAGTTTCTTATCCTCTTTCATAGCCCTCAAAAGCTCAAGCACCGAATACGCCGCCCTTGTGACGCCCATGCTCCTGTTATCGACGTCCGTACCCACAAGGTAGAGGTTCTCGACTGGCGGGCGCACGGTGGCAAAATACCCGTTTATGGTAACGGCTGCTTTCTCAGGTATCGTTACCTGGTAATGCGTCATTTCTATCATGTTTTCGATGCCCGGAGCAGCCCTCAGGATAAGCTCGAATGCCCGTTTCTTTTCGCTCTCTATGTTCTTTTTATCATCGATGATAAATGTGAACCCGATTAACTGCTTGCCTGCAGGCGCAAGACCCGGGTCATGATTGCTGACAGGCATCGCCCAGTATGCTCCGCCCTTGAACCATATCTCAGAACCTGTATAATCGAACATTTTTAGTTTTTCGCTCAAGCCAAGCCATATGGTAAGGCTTAAGGTCTGGTCTATATGGGAAAGATTTTCTTTATAATCAGGGGGAAGATCAATCAAATCCGGAAGAGCTTTTGCAAAACCCGAATATACGACCGTGCTGGCCTTGAATACGCCTTTATCCGTAGCAACCCCTGTCACCTTTCCGCCCTCGGATATGATCTTTTTGACCCTTGAGCCGGTTTTGATCTGCACAGTTTTTGGCATAGAGTATAAGACCGCATTTAATACAGACTTTAAGCCGCCGCGGGGATATCCCTGCGCGTAGGCGATTTTATTGGTAGCCAGCCTGCTTATGTTCGAGAAATGGCTTTTTAACTGGTACCTTGACAGCGTATCTGTTATCCTGGACGTATAAGAAGTACTCTCCTGCGGTTCATCTTCGAAAATATCTTCCGAAATGCTGTCCCTGACAAAGCTTCCCCCGTATAATATGCGGTTTATCGAGGTCTCTTTCATGGACTTGCCGGAGAGGGAATAAGCGACCGCATCCACAAAATCATAGGTGTCCGCAGATAACCCGCCAGGCAGGTGGTCGTATACAGGCTGGTTGCCTTCAAGCATCCCGAACGTTACCTGTGTAAGAGCTCTTGTCAGGGCCTGCGAAAGCATGAACCTGTCTTTCCTGGGCAGGATATCGAAAGTAACGAATTCTTTGATATTGGAGGGCAGTTTCGTCAGTCCTTTCTCCGTGCGTACATAGTAGTCCCCGTGGTCCATGAACACGGGTGAATATGTGAAATATTCATCTATCAGTCGCCGGAGAGGTCCCTCCCGCAGGTGGGTTATGGCATGTACGCCTGTATCCACCTGGAAGCCGTCCACATTGTAGCTGTTGCAATTGCCTCCGACCATGCTGTCTTTTTCAAGGACAAGTACGCTCTTTCCGTGCCTGGAAATTGTCAGGGCTGACAGGAGTCCGCTGATTCCTCCTCCGACTACTATCACATCATAATCCGCCATAACGCCTCTTACATTGTTCCTTTCTAATGGAAAATCCTGCTATAAATCTCTTTTCCAGACTTACGGACTTTCCTCAGTAACCCGCGCAGTATATGGATAATAACAACGGATAACGGGACGACCTGTCCCGATGAGCCTGTCCTGCCTTCTTTGATGGCGGATAAAATGGATCTCTCATCAGGTTCTGCCTCTATATCCGTGTAAGCAAGACCTATTGTTGAAAGCAGGTGGGAATCGCTCCCTCCCACCCCGGGTTTCCATGTTCCTGCGCCATCTCTCTTGCTTTCGTGTTCTCACCGAATATACACCTGGAATTGAAGGTCTCCACAGCATCGGCATCCCTTGCCCCGTAGCCAATGCCTCCGCTTTTAAAAGGATGCGCAGCTATGACTACGCCGCCTTTTTGCCGGGCAATGCTTATGGTCTCAAGATACGTGAGATTCTGCGGGATATATTCTCTCACCCCCAGCACGAGGAGGTGCCCTTCGGTCGTTGAGACTTCCACACCAGGCAGCACGACCAGAGGCAGGTCCAGTTCGAGGGCGCGTCTGATGCCAAGCAGGCTTCCCTCGACAGTGTTATGGTCGCATATCGCTATGCCATCAAGACCTTTCTTTACAGCCTGTTGCAAGATTTCATCGACTGTGAGGCTGCTGTCCGATGAGTGGTTAGAATGGATGTGCAGGTCAAAACGCATATACTGATATTTTCCAAGATATTAAAAAAGTTAACCTATGGATTTTTTAATCGATGCCTGATATCATAACACATCCTTATATCCTCATGCGCCATAGCACATGGCATGGCGAGCCACAGGATGATGTTAAAAGAGGTTATAAAAAAAGCCGATATCCTGCTTGAGGTCGTAGACGCCAGGTTTCCCGACGAGACCCGGAACAGCGAGGTGGAGCGTGATATAGCGCGTTCAAAGAAGCCGTTCATAATAGTCCTTAACAAATGCGATCTTGTATCAAAGGAAACAATCGAGAAAACCAGATCCCGGCTATCACAAATTGCACCTACGGTCTTCGTGTCCATTAAGGACAGGTTCGGGACAACGATGTTAAGACACAAGATACTTGAAACCGCCGGAATAAAAGGACGCGACATACTGGTCGGTTCACTTGGCTATCCCAATACAGGCAAATCATCGGTGATCAACGGCGTGGCAGGAAAGCACAAAGCCAGCACATCCCCGATATCCGGCCACACAAAAGGACTCCAGCTTGTGAATGCTGGTTCGCGCATAATGTTCATCGATACGCCGGGAGTGATACCATTTGGCGAGAACGACGAGTACATACAGGGCATCCTTGCAGTGAAGGATGCAACACACCTGCAGGACCCCATCGGCGTAGCCATGAAGATAATAGAGAAAATGTGCGCTGAAAACAAACCTGCTCTGGAATCATTCTATCATGTTACAATAGAGGCGCAGGACTCCTATGATACACTTATTCTCATAGGCAGACAGAGCAATTTTCTGAGGAAAAAGGGTGAGGTGGATGAAACAAGGGCGGCTATCAAGATAATCAATGATTGGCAAAAAGGGTTACTTATGATTTAGGGTTATCTGCAACTTTTTGATGGATCTCCTTAACTCTTCCGACCCGACCGTCTTCTAATTCTACCTTTATTCCATGCGGATGAAATGAAGAATTGGTTAAAATTTTCTCTATTATTACCTCTGTTCATACTAAAATGCAAATTCATGATTATATAAACTTATATATTCTTAAGGAAGGGATAGTTCATTTAAGGTACGGGCCGAGCATGGTATAGCCTCTGGATATGAATTTATACGCTACAAGAGAAAGTAAAGAGATAAGTCCTATGTATATAAATAGTGTTTTTTCTGACATGTATTTTAGTATATAAGGAGGGAAGATCGTTTCTCCTAACATTTTCAAAGCTAATGATAGTGATAAAGCGCCTATTAAAAACACTACGGATCCCACTGTTTTCGGGTTATTATTTATAATCGATTTTATATTTAACATAGCTGATTCACCAGGTCAATTGAATTAATGAAAGTTGACTTTTCTTTCAAAAAGATCTCAATTACCCTTCATATCGCTACCTCAAATAAACATATTTACTAATCTCAAAGTGAATATTGTATATTCCATAAGAGCGTTTTTTGAGTATGATGGTAATCAGGGGATTGTTATGGGATAAGGTGGTATACTCTGGGAGGAGACTACCATCGTACTCACTTTACAAATATCTATAATCATATAATTCATATTTATGTATTTGAATAATAATTGTAATAGTGGCTCAAAAAAACTCAGTCAAGGTTGAATCTGTCTTTAAGACTGTCCGTCAGGCGGGAGAAAATATCAAAAATTACCTCGCTTTTCATTTCTCCAGGGGCTGGATATTTTTCAGAGCTACCGGACTTATCATCTGAATTCTTAGGTGATGTTAGTATCTTTGATAAAGGTGGTCGAGCGGGTGGGGATAATAGTATATCGGATTTATTGAGGTTTGCCAATGCTACAGTCGTGACTTTTTCCACATCGCCGGCAACTTTTGTCTCAACGTAGTAAATGTTCCAGTTTTTTTTCGCATCGGGTGGTGATGTTTGTATGCCGGATGATGAGGTTGTTTGTCCGTTGGATGAAGATACCTGTACGCCAGGTGATGAAACTATCGCAATATTATTAGAAGATGATGAAGTTACTTGACGAATAGGAAAGTATAAACGCATTTTCTTATCCCGTTACTGAAATAGATAAGTTGATTTCAAAAACGCCTCTCTGTCCTCCTTTTTTGAGAAGGCATATCTTGACCGAGGTTTTATTTTGGACAGACCCCATGACTGAGCTATGCGAATTGTGTGACGAAAACTATAGGTTATGCCAGTCTCCTGTCTTATCAGTTCACGTATTCCCCGTGTCCGCCAACCCTTCATGGCATTATGCTTCCTAACAATACGTCGCAGCTTGGATTTCTGCTTGTAGCTTATCTTCGGTGGTCTGCCACTTCTTTCCCTTGTATACAAGCCACGAACACCCTCCTGCTCGTAACGCTGTTTCCAGAAATCAACCTTACCATGCGTGCAACCAAACTTTGCAGCAGCATCACGTAGCGACATCTCGTATGCTGCTTGCACTATAAGCAACCGCTCACGCACGACAGGATCTCTAACACGCTTTAGAGAATACTTTACACACGAAATTTTACTCATCCACATCTCCCCAATAATTAATGAAGGGGATAGTAGTTATATTTGTCTAAAAGCTAATGTCACTTACTATAGTTATCTTTCAGGTCTTCGTGGTTATAGTCAATTCCTGTATCAAGTACAGCTATTTTGACTCCCGGCCCGTTAATACTCTGGTTATGTACCATCTTGGCTTCCAATATGCTGGATTCCCCAGGAGCTTGTATATTCATCCGCTGCCCTGTAAACGCTGTCGTCTACGATATAAGCAACCGCTGGACTATTTTTCATTTTTGATATGTTCTCTTCTGATAATCTGGCAGATATAGCTGGAATCAGATGAAAATCTTTTTTCGCCATACCGTCATAACTACGAACCAGTTCCTTTTCAGATAAACCGACTGGTTTATGAAAAACAATAATGACATCGCGGTCTGCTGAAAGTGCTACACCACTTATCATCATAAAAATGATGCAAAAGTGTATTGACGCTCTTAAAAGCATACCTTTTCGTGCTGTTTTCATTTCTATCACTTATCCCCTATCCATCTGTCACCGTTGTCGAGTTAGCACCGTTGATACTATTGACTGTTGCAATATCTCCAGAAGCTGCATCGGTACTTGTAACTACAACCATTGTTTCTGACCAGTTGGTAATAGAAATGTTACGGGATATGTCTCCGTTCTTTATAGTTACATTATACCAATCACTGTAAAGAGGGTCATACGACAATCCAAATCCTGAACCATTGATTGTAATCGTAGTACCAATCTTGTTAGCAAAACTGACTTTAACCAGTGGTGTAGAGACCAGTGGCAATTTATTGCTCTTTACACTTCCATTTTTCAGGGCATATACTCCATACAACTCTTCCTGGATCAATGCAGGCATTGTTACAACCATTTGAGAAGGGGTAATAGAATCCGGTGTTAATGTAGTAGAATTTATTCCATCTGTAACAATTACAACTGATGTATGCATAACGCCGTCAAAAGTTGTCACAAAGTTTGTACCATTGATTGTCAATACAGTAACTGCCTCTGCATAGACTTTACTCGTACTGAGATTATTAATGACTGGCGTAATAACGCTGGCTCCCGGTGCCACTTCGCCTGCTATATATGATGCATGGCATCCATTGCAATCAAAGTTACCATCACCAATATGACCGTATCCTTTCTGTCCGCTGGTATTTGTAAAATCGTATTGAATACTGTGCAGTGATTCGAAACCATGACATTGTTCGCAATATCGTATATAGTCAGACCCATATGGACTGCTATGGTTACCGTGACATACTGCACATTTTGAGCTATTCTGAGGGTTGAACCCGCTCAGACTTCCCAGCCTGTGATGCGTTTTATTGTTAAAAGATATGGGAGGTTCCAGTGTCGTATTCTGCTCGTGGCAGGCTTCGCAACCGCCCCACTTTCTACCACTTGTTGTGTTGATTGCCCTGTATTTGGTATCAGGTGTCATTGAAGATGGCGGACCATCCCGTATAATGTGGTTATCATCATAGTCGTTTACAAGGTTACCATGACAGCGGCTGCAATGTCTATCCTGTGCATCCTTTGTCTCATGATGCGGTCTTGGAACAACCATCCCGTTGAATGTGGTATCATGACATTGCATGCAATTCCTGACCATGGTAATACCGCTTCCATTCGGAAGTACGGGATGACAGTTTGTACATTGATATTCTCCTGTCGGTACAAGACTGTGGTGATCGTCAGGTACACCTGCAGTATGACAGCCTCTGCATTTGTACTCGGTAAAATTGGCGAAATTACTATCATAGACTCCTATTCTCTGATCAACCGGAGGAGGGGGAATTAAGGCAATTACAAGCCCCTGAAGTGCAAATACGATTATAATCATAAATATAATATTTTTAGTTTTCATAGAAATGAAAAATCGAAAGAAGATATTCTCCTATCTGTACAAGATTATGGCGCCTGTCGGGAGCATCTGCTGTGTGACGATTTCTGCAATTGGTTTTAACAAGCTGATTGACCGATGTGTCATAGGCACCAATGTTCTGATTCGCTGCCTGTGGTGGCACAATAGCCCAAGATACGCCTGCTAACATCGAAAAGATGATAGCTGACGCTACGTATAGTTTTCTCATTTTCTTACTCCTACTATTTTTTTATTAGGTCATATAATGTAATCTGCAATATTGCCGGATAGTGATATCCGTTCTTTGAGATCATACCTCAAATCAGCATCAAATCAACCCCTGATGCTGATTTTCAGCTTTATATGACATAGTAATAGCATATCATGAACCTCTTTATAATCATCACAAATGAGACCATGAAATAAGGCGTAAGTCCTATCCTTTAGCATTCCATGTACCAAGGCATAAGTCCTATCCTTTTATACCACGCACCAATCTCCGTTTTTTATGTTTTTATTATTCTTTGTGTCACTCTTCTCTAATATATAAATGTTTTGGTTTATTTCTCATGCTCATATTAATTTATTATCTGCTGCTAATGGTTTTTATTGATTATGTGACTTTCTATGCCACATTTTTCCATCTTTTCAACCAAAATGGCAAAATCTGCTGCAACTTATTAAAATATGTCATTACCTTAACGATTAATACACACAGGACAAATAGTAGTATCCATGGCAGATCAAAAAGACAGGCATGTGATGGAAGCTCTCGGAAAAACGCGCGTAGTGGTTGAGAACGGTAAAGTTGTCGAAGCCGGGGAACCGCAGACGGAATACTGCCCCATATTCGATAAGGTCCGCGGGATAAAGAAATTCACATCAAAAACAGCAAAGGAGAATATCGAATTCCGTATGAAGGATTTCGGATTGTTCACCGGGGACAGGGCGATCGAGATGGAGATATTCGTGGGTTTTGGCGCAAGCGAGACATTCATGACTGGCTTGAGGCGGGGACTTCTTGATACCTGCGTTACAGCATGCGATGGGGCAGGGACAGTTATTACGAGCAACCCGAAGCTTGCGCAGGGCATGGGCTCACGCATCTCAGGGCTTGTTGAGACATCGCCGATCCCCAAGCTCATCGAACGGATACGGGAAGTCGGAGGAATAGTTCTTGACCCTGAGACCGCGACTCTTGACCAGGTCGCAGGCGTGGAAAAAGCCATCGAGCGCGGCTTTAAGAAAATAGGCGTTTCTGTCACGAACGCGAAAGACATGCGCGCCATCCGCGAACTTGAGAAAAAATATAAAGTGCAGGTAGTCGGCTTTGGCGTGCATACCACAGGCATGCCTGAGGACGAGGCAAAGGAATTCCTTGACCTTGTGGATATGACCACGGGATGCACATCAAAATGGATACGCGGCTGTATTACAGGAAAGACGATAGCGCAATTCGGCACGGCTATTCCCATATTCGCAATCACCCAGTGCGGAAAGGAAATGTTGCTTGAGCGCGCGAAAGAAGTAACTGACCCGATACTTATCAATACGATGAAGCTGCCCGTGCAGCCTGATGAGAAGCAGCCAAGACCGCTGATTTAAGCGGCTGTGCTTCATTTTGATTAGCTGCGGATGATGGCAGATACCATTCGGCATGAATTTTTATATCAATTATGGAGAACAAAGTTTGGTTTTCTCCCAGTAGTACTGGAAGAGCTTTTTGCACCACTCTCTGAATTTATCATCATAGCCGAAGATGGCAGTATTCTGATCGATCTTTCCATCCTGTCCGGGTAATTCGAGCATGGAAAATTTATCGCTTACGATTACTGATATTTTGAC
>NZ_FZMP01000145.1 GCF_900196725.1 Candidatus Methanoperedens nitratireducens
TTTTGGGACAATAATGGTTTGCTAAAGAAAGTAATTATGAGATTAATTATTATGGCACTTGCTGCGGTCTGATTCCGGATGATAAAATGAAGATAAATTATCCTTTCTTACCCACCCTCAAGAGAGCCTGGTAATATACCCAGATGATATGAGATTTCAAGAAATAATAAACCTCTGAAGATATACCCGTACTTCTAAGATTCTTGATCAGATCGGGAATATCAAGTTCAAGAGGGCAATTTTCCACACATTTCCCGCAGCCAAGGCATAATTCCAGCTTCTTATTCGGTTCATTTGTATATACCGAATAATAAGCTAATCCCTTCCCTCCGAGGTAGCTATCTATTGCATACTCATTCCCGATAGTATTATACATGGGGCAATGCAGCAAACAATTCCCGCATCCTATGCATTTAAGAAGTTCTTTAAATCCTTTCTTTGCAAGGTCGCTCCTTCTATTATCGACCAGCACAAGAACGATTTCAGATGGATTATGAACCCCTTTAATGAATTTTTTTTCCACATCTGCTGTTTTGCTTACACTGGTTATTATATCCACAAATGAAGGGATTATCGCACCTGTGGCATTATAACATAGTATCCTTATCATATTTATAGCAGATTCAATATCAGGATATATCTTGTCTATCGAGGTCACTACAATATGTTTTTGTTTCCTCATGACCTCATGGATATTTCCTTCATTATGTGTCATGATAATAGAGCCTTCCTCAGCAGCGATGGCATTGGCTCCTGTAATTCCGATTTTTGCCTTATCAAGGCTTGAAACGATATCCTCTTTTACTATTTTCACGATATCTTCAGGTGTTTCTGTAACTGGTACATCATAATATTTTGAGATGCCTTTTGCAATTTGTTTTGCGGAAAGATGAGTCACAGGACCCGTGGGATGTGAAGGCTTTGCATTCAATATCTGTAAGATCCTGTCCCCGATATCTGTTTCCACAACAGTTGCCCCGTTTTTTTCAAGAAATTTTGTTAATTCCAGTTCCTTGGTCACATTGGATTTTGATTTTACGATGAACTTTTCCTTCCCTATCTCATTCAATATTATCCCAAGCGCTTCCTGCTTTTCCCTGGCAAGATAGACCTTTATTCCGTTTTTCTTGAGATTTGCGATAGCCTGTTCAAGAAGCACTTCATTTCCCACACAAAGTTCACGTGATGAAATAAGTCTCTCTGTTCTTTCTGCAAAGCCTTTTGACTGGTTAAAAGCCTGCCTTTCTTTAACCGAGTCAAATGCTTTACGAAGCGCTCTGACTTCTTCATTGTTCATGATGTTTTTTAATTCCTGAGTGTTTAATATCTACTTTTAAACTATTTAAATCTGATGAAAAACAATAAATTGTATATATAAAGAGGATAAGGTTAATTCCGGCTATAAGAGGTATTAAGAATTCAATATTCGCAAATGTACCTGTTTTTGATTCCTCCAGGACAAAGTGCAGGTTGAACAAAAAAGTTATTGTTGCTGATAAATACACATAAGAAAGACGCCTATCAAGGGCCATTGCAACTGCAAGCGGAGCAAAAAGAGAAAAGAGATACCTTTCATGTATCCGGGTAAATAACATAAAAAATCCGAAAAATAATATTGCTGTGGCAATATATATCGACCTATCGTCTTTTCGTTTTGTGATAATATACGCCACATAAATAAAAAGCAAGCCGAATAAGAGATATCCCCATATTCGATATGTCAAAAACAGGAAAATCTTATTATCAGGCTGGAACAGGCCTCCAAAAGAC
This sequence comes from Candidatus Methanoperedens nitratireducens, assembly GCF_900196725.1. Lineage (GTDB taxonomy): Archaea > Halobacteriota > Methanosarcinia > Methanosarcinales > Methanoperedenaceae > Methanoperedens > Methanoperedens nitroreducens_A. The sequence goes on from NZ_FZMP01000145.1 coordinate 1,771, forward strand.
CATATATTCAGAGCGTTTAAAGAATTAAACGGATACTGGGTATATGATGAAAAATATAGCCTGAACAATCCAAAAATCGATGTGTTCAGATAGAAAGGCAATGCCACAAGCACAAATACAGTAAATGATGCAATTGATACTTTTACAAATGTAAGTAGTGAATGTTTTTTCAGCATTATCAGGGCAAAAAGAGGAACAAGTACAAGACTCTGGGGTTTGGTCAGGATCCCCATGGCAAGAGAAGTTCCTGCAATCATCGGCTTTCCTGAGACAAATTCCATAAGAGCAAACATTAAAAACAGCGTGTAAACTGAATCTACCTGCCCCCATATTGCAGAGTTGTAGATGATAGCAGGATTGAATGCATAAACTGTCATGGAAAGGAAAGACATATTGAAACTTCCATATTTCCTTACGATCAAAAATATCAATAAAGCAGTTGCAATATCAGCTATTATAGCAGGAGTTTTTAGTAAAATTGTAAAAACAGGGGACTGGATATCAAAGGATGAAGATATGAATAATTTATAAAATGCTCCTACTGCCCATAGAATATAGATGTATAACGGGGGGTAATCGGACTTTACACCATGATAGAAATTAGAAATTCCCGTAAAGTGAACTCCACGGCTCCATGTCCTGAACAGTGAAATATCAAATTCAAATCCCTGGAGCGTAGATAGATACATTCGTACAAGAAAAGCAAAAAATAAAATTAGGGCAATCGATATATATTGATTTCTTTTAATGCTAAACCAGGTGTTGATCTTTGATTTAATATCTTTTCCAGTAATCTGGAAAGGTTTGAGAGTTATGGAACCATCCCCAAGGTTTAATTGTGAAACCAATATTTATGATTTTCCATGTACTTTCATGAAATGATACTATTCTTCCAATAAAAACAATAGTTTGATACGCCCACCAGAGAATCATAAATGATAATTATGGGTGACATAAAAAATCTTCTGGAACGGTTATCGAACGCTCACGGGGTTTCGGGATATGAAAATAATATCCGGAAAATCATCGAGGAGGAGATACGGTCTTTTGTAGATGAGATCAGGACAGATAAAATGGGAAATCTTCTGGCCACAAAAAACGGCGGATCTCCCCGATTGATGCTTGCCGCTCATATGGATGAGATCGGGCTTATGGTAAAATATATCGATGAAAAAGGAAGAAACAAAAAAACCGGTTAAAGCCAAAGATATGTTCATAGATGTGGGGACTACAAGCAAAGAAGATACTGAAAAATATGGCGTATTCCCGGGAACACCCATCACATCAGATACCGAATTTAAGTCACTCTGTAATGATTTTCTCACAGGCAAGGCCCTTGATGACCGTGGAGGCTGTGCCGTACTGATCGAAGCGCTGCAGCGGATAAAGAATGTAAAGGCCACCATACATGCTGTTTTTACAGTACAGGAAGAAGTCGGCCTCAAGGGCGGCCGTACTTCTGCTTTCGGGCTTGATCCCGATGTTGCGCTCGTGTCAGAAGTCACATTTACCGGAGACCACCCCGGGATCGAGAAAAAAGATTCAGCGCTCGAAATCGGTAAAGGACCTGTTATCACAGTAAGTGATGCCGAAGGACGCGGAATAATCGTATCCGAACCTGTATTGAAGTGGTTACAAAATGCAGCCGGGAATATCCCATATCAGTTAAAGGTGGGTTCAGGGGGACAAACGGATGCTTCTATCATACACCTTACCAGGGAAGGAATACCAACAGGCGTGATCAGCACACCATCAAGATATATCCATACACCTGTAAACGTATTGAGCATGAATGATCTTGAAAACAGTGTAAAACTTATAGTACGGGCAGTGGAAACAGTCGATCAATTCTTTTAAAAAAATTATTCCTGCCCCTTCGAATTCAGTGAACTACCCCTTGCTCTCACAAGGGGCTTCCCGCTTCATTGCTTCCCTATTGGGATTGCTCTGTCGGGCTTGAATTCCGGCAATACCTGCCGTACTACTTCTACTTTCTATTACCATCGCAGATACATGGTCTCTATTTAGCACAAGACCACAGGAAGGGCATGAATGAACTCTTACTGCTAATGTTTTCGGTACATGATATCCGCATATACAGGTCTGCGATGTTCCATTAGGGTTAACCAATTCCACTATTTTACCAGCGTATTCTGCTTTGTATATAGTTAAATTGATTAATTGTGACCATGATGCATCTACTATTGACTTTGCAAGACAATGATTTTTAAGCATGTTTTGTATTTGCAATTTTTCAAACACTACATTGTCATAGTTATTCACAAGATTTGTACTTAATTTATGATTGAAATCCTTTCTTTGATACCTGATTCTTCTATGGACTATTGCTACTTTATTTTTCTGTTTGTTACGATTAGATGAGCCTTTTTTCTTCTTGCTTAAATGATTCTGTTCTCTTGCAAGTCTTTTTTCTGATTTCCGCAAGAACTTTGGTGGTTGAATCTGTTCACCATTACTGAAAGTCACCAGTGATTTTAAACCCACATCTATCCCTGTTTTTGTTTTGACTTCAATAGGAATGATCGGAATATCGATTTCGCATGAGAATGAAACGTACCACTGGTCAACATCTCTCTTAATAGTACATGTCTTGATTTTGCCTTCAATTTCTCGATGCAATATGATTTTCAAACCACCTATTTTAGAGAGAATGAGCTTACCTTCATTAAGATTGAGTTTCAGACCGCTACCGGGATATGTGAATGAATTATATCTATTCCTTCCTTGAAATCTCGGATATCCTGCGCCATTAAAGAAATTCTGGAAACTTCGTTCGACACGCTTCAGGGTATTCTGTAGTACCTGTGAATGTACTTCTTTCTGGAATGCTGTTTTTGTCAATGGTAGTTGATTGGCTTGGTCATAGTAATTAATCCATTCAGGATACCCCCACGGGAACACATTGAAGGATTGTTTCAGTCTGTTAAGCTCGGCTTGTCGCTTTCGTTCTGCAAGAGAATCATTGTAAAGATGTCTGCAAATCGTGAGTGTCTTCTCAAGAGCTACTTCTTGCTTTTTGTTTGGGTATATCCGAAATTGAAATGACTTTCTCATGCTATCTGAACAACCTATATATGTCTTTGATACTATATATTCGTTATGCCTATCCCTTAAAATGCTATCTGAACAATACTTTTTTTGGGATAGGTATTACAATTGCAAAGGGTCAGATTCATCCCCCACCTATCGGAAGGGGTATTCTCAACCCTTTGAACCCACGAGATAAAATATAATATAGATATAGATCCTGTCTTTACTAAAACTTTTCAGCCTTTTTTAATTGAATAAAGTTAGAGGATAGTGATTATGCCATATCCTTCATGGGCTTATCGTTGTCCTAATTGTTGGAGTACAAGTATCAAAAAACGAACTCGTTTGGGTGGCTATTATTGCCAGTCCTGCGGTACGATATTCCAGCAGCCTGTAAAGCAAGACTAACGTATAAAGCATACTTGGAGATATCGAGAATACGGGGAAGGAAAAAAGAACTTGATAGCCTGAAGATGGATTTCGTTGAACTGTCAATCTCTGCTATCCTCTCAGCTCAAGTGTCCGGGGGCTTGCATGTGCGCCGCGCGCTTAAGCGCGAGCTGAGACCGGATAGGTTCCTGGTGATGGATCGTTGAGAGTTATCGAAATTATTCCGGGGGAGAGGGTTGGGGTGCGGGGAAGGGGGAGAGGGATTTAACTTATTGTGCATGTCGGTGAAAAACACACCTTTTTCGACGACCAGGGTATATTTCCCGAATAATGAACATTTCAATTAGTTTTACATCCCCTGCCAACGTTTATTAACACATAATTACGATTTCTATTAAATCATGCAACTTACTTTTAATCGGGGAACAATCGCGATCAGTGGGAATATGCGAATCCCAAACTCAACATGGGATGAGCGTTCCGGAACATTCAAAGCAATGGCTTTGCACTATAAAGATATTATTGATTACCTGAAAAATTCAGGCATCGAATTTACGGATAATGTCCTGGACCTCTTACCATGTCCTGATCTTCATAGCAACATTATTTTGAGGGATTATCAAAAACAGGCTCTTGATGCATGGATCCTAAATGGCCAGCGAGGAGTGCTCACATTACCAACAGGAAGCGGTAAAACTATTATTGGTATGAAGGCTATATGCTTGCTGAACACTCCAACAATAGTGATAGTTCCGACCCTTGACTTACTTGACCAGTGGCGTACCAAATTGAAGGAAGAGTTTAAAATCGAAGTGGGAATGCTTGGTGGCGGGGAGCATGATATCAAAGCCTTAACAGTTTCAACCTATGACTCTGCTTATATACATGCAGAAAAACTTGGCAATAAGTTTGGTCTTATAATCTTTGATGAAGTCCATCACCTTCCAGCCGAGAGCTTTAAACAAATTGCTGAGATGTTTGCTTCACCGTTCAGGATGGGTCTGACTGCTACCTATGAAAGAGAAGACGGATCTCATAGAGAGCTTAACAGGCTAATGGGTGGGAAGGTATTTGAGACGAAGATAAGAGAGCTTGCAGGAGAGTACCTATCACCTTTCAAGATCCAGAAGATTGTTGTTGAACTGACAGCAGAAGAACAAAAAGAGTATGATCTAAATCATGGAACCTTTACGGACTACCTGAGGAAAAATAATATCACAATCAGGACTCCATTGGATTTTCAGAAGATTGTAATCAGAAGCGGAAGAGATCCTGACGCAAGGAAGGCACTTCTTGCAAGAAATAAGGCAAGAGACATCGCCCTGAACAGTGTCTCGAAGATAGAAAAATTCTCAGAAATCCTGAAAAAACATAAAGAGGGGAGATTATTCGTTTTCACCGAACATAACAAACTGGTTCACATGATATCAAAGAGATTTCTAATACCAGCCATTACATACAGAACCGCGACCAGGGAAAGGAGCTATATTCTGGACAGGTTCAGATCAGGAATATATAGAGCGGTTGTTACATCGAGAGTTCTTGACGAGGGAATAGATGTTCCCGAAGCCGATGTTGGCGTTGTCTTGAGTGGAACAGGCAGTGAAAGAGCTTTCATACAGCGGCTGGGAAGGATACTCAGAAAGAAAGAAGGAAAGGAAGCTATCCTTTATGAAATTGTATCCGGTGAAACAAGTGAAATTAACACGGCAAGAAGGAGAAATAAAGCTATAAGGTAAGAAAAATGCTAACCAGTGACCTTCTTGTTACAAAGATCTACAACGGAAAAATAGAGCCTGTTTACGCTACGCTTGACCGGAAGAACCTGGAAATTTCAAGCTCGGTTATTAACCTGTTCCAGGAACATATCGGGAAAACATATGGGGAACTCGTTGAAGAAATCGAAGATTTTGAGGAGATAGATTACCGCTTGATCCGTGGACTAACTCAAATTCTTGAGAGAAGATGCATCATCGAGATGGATTCGCTCATAGAACCAGTCACTGCAAGAAGAACTGTTTTTGAGGAATGCAATGGCGCAGTTAGTGATATTAAGGAACGAAAAGAGATTATTGAAAGGATTGCCAGAAGATTGTCTATTGAGACTGATGCCTTTGAAAAGATTTTGTGGGCGGATATGGAAGAGAATCTCGTAATAAAAGAATTCAAGACCACAACACCTGAAAACCTGCTCAGGCAATATAATCTATCCCTGACGCAAACGCTTCTTTTAAAGCATGGGGTATGGAAATTCAGATAGAAGGAAATTACCAGGATATCTTCTGGAAGATTAAACGGCTTGGATTAATGTACCTTATCCAGGATGGAAAAATAATCATCGATGGTCCTGTTAGCATATTCAAAATGACTGAAAAGTATGGTACAGCTCTGGCAAAGTTGCTGCCGACTATCATGAAGTGCAGCAAATGGAATTTGAAAGCAAGTATCATGAAAAAAAACAATGCAGGGAAAAAAGATTTATGATTTTACCCTGGATAATACCAGACAGATTTTCAATATAGAAGCATACCCTAATATCGAGACTTTTGATAGTGCCATTGAAAAAGAGTTCTCTTTACTGAACTTCAACGGATGGTCATGTAAGAGAGAACCGGCATTGATGAAAGCAGGTCAGTATGCCTTTATTCCTGATTTTTCACTTGAGAGAAACGGTACCAGGATATACGTTGAAATCATTGGCTTCTGGACACCTGAATATCTCAAGAATAAAATCCAAAAGATAAATCTGCTGACAGAAAAGGAAAACTTGATACTCCTGGTGAATAATGATCTTGCTTGCTCAGGCCCGGAATTCAAAGTTGATAACCTGATTTTTTATGATAAGAAAATACCATATCTTGAGATACTGGAAATCTTGAGACGATATGAGGAGAAACAACTCGCTGAAGAAGTTGAAAAGCTTAAAAACATCGAAATTATTTTGCAGGGGAGTGTTATTGATCTTGATGAAATCGCAAGAAAATATGGTGTCGGCCTGGATGCCTTAAAGACTGTGATACGGCAGAAGATCAACGGGCATTCACTCATCGGAGACCAGCTTGTAGATAATCAAACTATTAAAACAATTCAGAGCGAACTGGATAGCATCAAAAAACATAGTGAAGCCATTATTATTTTCGAGAAATACGGAATAAAAAGCCAGCAGATGCTTGATATTCTCGGTTACAAAGTTAAATGGGTCGGACTTGATCCTGAAAATGCAGAAATATCGAGAGCATAAAAATATTGATGAGCAATGTGAGAATAATAATTCCAAATGGTTGACTTATAGTCGTTTTGTAATTGAATTTCTGGCATACCCGACACAGGCAGCAAGGATAGTTTCTACATCCCCTGATGCATCCATTCCTGCTGCGCCTTCATGACCGCCTCCGGTACCATTGAATTTGGCGCTAATATCTTCCATCAGTTTTGCCAGGTTTATGCCTGCATTCTGTATCTCCCTTCTTGCCCTGCCGCTCACCTTTACAACATCATCCCTTTTTGCGCCAACAAATGCAACGTCTGCGCCTATTGAGACAAGGCTTGAGGCTGCTGCGCCCCCGAAAGAATTCACATGCGATGAAACGATTATCCAGTCATCCACACGTTCTATGACCGAGCGCTGGGCTGCTTTTAAAAAGGCAATTCTCATTGAGACATCCTGCGGAACTGAAGATAAAAGATCAATAACTTCATTGTATTCTATACCGCTGATATCCATAAGTTCAGCTACAGCTCTGAATGAATCCGATGATGCATGCCTGAAGTTGCCTGTATCCGTGATTATTCCTGATAGCAGGGCAAAAGCAGTTCGCCGCATAATGGGTGCGCCCATTTTTTTTAAGACTTCAAGAACGATCTCGGCGGTTGAACTTTTATTGCGGTGAAGATGAAAAGCCGAATTTTCAGACAGTGAGGAGGTCGAATGATGGTCAATAACAGCATAAGACTTTAATGGAAACCCATTCAGCTGGGCAGGTGTGGACGTATCCACAACGACCACAAAGTCATAATCTCCCTTTGGCGAAAGTACATATTCTATATTCAACTGGCCGGCAATCTGGGACGCAACCCTGTCGCATCCGTCCACAACTCCAATCGTTCCCCCGATTGCTTCTTTTAGCGCAAATGCGCTTCCAAGGGCATCAGGGTCCGCATTCCTGTGACATAAATAAAGAATGTTGTTGTAGTCCAGCAGCTGGTTATAGAATTCAGATTCGTCTAACTCCATAATTACTTGGCGGCCGGAGTGCCGATCGCCTGTTTGAGCTGCTCCTGTAATTGCTGGAATCTTTTCTGGATGCGTTCTTCCTGTCGTGTAATAGTCTCTGCACGCAGGCCAAGCATATCTTTTTTCTCAACCAGGACATTTTTCGTTTTTTCACGTTCGGTCTTAATGAGCAAATCTCCAATAGCCCTGTAAACTACAGAGCTGTCATCAAGTTTTTCAATTTCTGCCAGAGCCAATTCTGTTTCTTTTAAGTTGATCTCGACCTGGTTCTTCTGGGCTGCCAGGGCTTGAGCCTGCTGCTGTATCTGCTGCAACTGTGCAAGCTGGTTTTGAATTTGTGGGGGTAATTCTGAACTCATTTAATTCACCTGTAAATCTGGTGTAGTATTGTATATCCTCAATTTATAACTTGTGTATCAGAAGTCAAAGAACACATCTCGTATGTGATTTTTATGAGCCGCAGCCATCCGTTCAAGGCAGCCCTCATCGAAACTGTGTCGTTTGCTTCAACTTTTAAAATAAGCGTATCACCCTTGAGCATAAGTGATGTTCTGGTGCGCTGGTAATCCTGGTCAAGTTCCGGAAGTAATGCTTCATAGATTATGCTGGCAGCATTTCCGGCATTGAATTCAAACTCTGCGAGAACTTGCATAATGTGATAAGTGTCTTGATGTTATTTAGATTATTGGAGTATGGATCAATTCATTTGAGAGGGCCATGTATGCCCTGACCCCTCTGAATCAGGAGCATAGTCAAAATCGTCTGCTTATGACTCGGTGCTTCTGCCAGCTTTACGCTTCGAGGAATGGTCGTATTCAGAACGATATTTCCAAACACCTCCCGTACCTTTTCTTTGATAGCCTTTGTAAGGTTTGTCCTTTCATCATATATAGTCAGAAGAACAGCGCCTACTTTCAGGCCTGGGTTCAGGTCTTCCCTGACCCGCGAGATCACGTTCATAAGCTGCGTCACTCCTTCAGGAGCATAGTCACGATCCTGGGCTTTTCAAATTCAAGACCTGATGCCTCTGGGGTAAGCACATATGTTTTCTCAGTTCGCTGCAGAAGCCCCTCTTTCTGGGCTGCTTCCCAGGATTGCATCAATTGTATCGTAGTTTTCGAGATTAGATTGTAAAGTAAATCCCGTAATTTCTTCAATTGGCTTTAACTTGATGGCGCCGAGTGCGGAGAGAAGTTCAAGGCCGGCGTGGATTTTGGGGTGCCGGGGGAAGGGGAGAGGATGGTTGTGTATATATTCTTAGATAATTAATATTATAATATTTTCCAGTTGAACCAATACACACATACCAGCTCAGATGAGCTTTTAAAAAATCTTTGTTTGTGGGAGGGAGATTCATTTCATCTATGTCCGGAAGATCGAAAAGGCTTGGAGCAATACCTCCCGCCAGCTTAACGTGAAACTTATAGATGGAACGGCACATGTAGCAAATTTCAAGTTCACATAGCAACGTGGACTTTCTGGGGAGAGTGGCTCCCCACCATTTTTTTCTTGGGAAAAAGGAATGTATCGTATGGTTAAACATTAAAATTGACCAACGCCAGCTTGATGAGCCTTTTCAGAAACTCATGAAAGGGTCTCAGGGATTTTTCCGAGAGCTTCATCGATATCTTTTGCTAATTCAAAAGGGATTCCTACAACCACCTCATCATCTCCATATTTGCTATGCTTCCTTGAACCTTTGCAACCCAGAGAGTAACTCAATTTTCCCCGCAATGGATTTACAGTACAATCGCTGCAAATTGATGCTATACCCCCGGTACTGATCTTGACTTGCTTCCCCTCAAGATATGCATAAGCCTGGATTATCCTCATCGCCCTGACGGGTTTCAGGTAAAGGATCAGGACATCGAATTTCTCTCCTTTAAAAGGAGTAATCCTTATTGAGCGGCCATTAATTTCAAACCTCTTTAACGAAGAAACAGCATTTGATGTCGCCTTCTGGTTCTTGTACCTGCCAGTACTGTTATAATAATCTCCCGGTGAGTTTTCCGCATTGCAAAAAACATATTCACAAACACTGCATCCCTGGCTCGTGATTATAAAAGATTCGCCATACCTTGCTCTATGCACGAGTTCACAATATAAAAGTGGACTTTCCGTGCCCTTTTCATTGGAAATAAGAATGCTTACAGGGTTTCCTTTTTCCATTAATCGCGTGATATTTTCCAGCATAAAAATCAATGGTCTATTGTTGTTAGCCCATCAACGTATCCGGTTTTCCGGGCTGTCACGCTGATAGTTCCTTGTCCTGCCGCATTAAGCTGCAACGTTACCTGGCCTGCAGAATTTGTTATGCCGTCAGTACTGATTCCGCCTCCTGAAACTGCAACTGTTGCCCCGCTTACCGCAGAACCTGCGCTTGTAACCATAAAAGTAACATATGTTGTTACCCAGTTGGTTAGACTGGATGGGCTTGCGATAATAGCAAGAGATTTCTGGCCTGAGCCTGATACACCAAGACTCATACTTCCAGTGGAGAAACCATTCTTTGTTGCAGTAGCAGTAATTCCACCCCCTGTTGAATTAACATATAATATGACCTGGCCGTTCTGGTTGGTGATCCCGCTTCCGCTAACAGCACCGGTAAGTGTGACAGTTGATTCGGCAACAGCATTACTACCGCTTGTCACTGTGAAAGTGACAAACTCAGGAACTCCTGCTGTGACTGTTGCAGGATTTGATTTTATGGACAATGATTGTATGCCGGTCGACGTGATAGTAGTAGAGCCTCCTGCATAGCCTGTCCTGCTCACAGATACAGTAATTGTGCCTGCTGTGCCGGGTGTCACAAGTAAAATGGCTTTTCCATCCTGGTTCGTGATCCCGCTTCCGGATGCTGTGCCGCTTAAGCTTACAAGGGCATCATTAACTCTTGATCCTCCGGCTGTAACTGTGAATGTGACATACATCGGAACATTTACTGCTACTGCACTGTGGCTTGAAGAAACGCTCAATGCCTGCTGGCTCGTGGATGTTATAGTGGTTGAACCTTCAGTATAATTCGATTTTCTTGCGATCGCCAGAATTGCACCTGTTTTAGGAGGATTTACTTGCAGGACAACTTCACCGTTACTGTTTGTAACCCCATCAAGTGAAATTCCCGCACCAGAGAGATTCACCAGAACATCTCCAACAGGTTTTCCAACACTGCTCGCGGAAAATGTCACAAAAGATGCCGTATTTGATGTAAGTAATGTGGGCGTGGCGCTGATAACAAGCCCTGGTATGGCAATCATAGTTGCCGTTGCATTATAATAACCAGCTTTTCCAGCAGTGACATTGATATTTCCTCCTGACGTGGCATTTACAGTCAAAGTCAACATCCCGTTTTTATCGGTTAATCCTGCACCTGATGCAGGCCCATCGAGATTTACGCTGGCGTTACTTATTACTTTATCATTGCCAAAAGTTATGAACGTGACATTAGTAGACTTTCCGACATCAACCTCGTTTGTAATTCCAATAATATATAATTGCGAAGATCCCAACCAACCTGTTACAAACCTGTCAGAAGCAAATCCTAATATCAGCCCTCCGATCAGTGCAATCAAAATAAACATTTTTGTTTTTCTCTCTTCATCGTATCTTCGAATAGCTCATCCCTCCGATATTCTATTTCAATTGTGATTAAGGTAAATATAATATATATCTATCAATGTGGATTAAGGAAGAATGAAGCCTGGCGAGATAATCTTCATATTCAGGTTATTAACATTAGTTATTATACTCCGGCTAATCGATTATCAACAGCTTGTCATAATTCTTCGATCAATTGACCCAAACATGGTAATTCTTGCAATTTTGCTTGAACTGTGCGGATTCCTGATATGGGCCTTAAAATGGAAATTCCTTGTGGACAGGCTAAAGCCGGTAAAATTTTCAATCCTTTTCCTGGGGCTTATGGGAGAAAATGTTCTCAATACTAATGTAGCGCGCGCAAGAACATTTGGCGGTTTCGGAAAAGCGATGTTCCTGAAGAATGTAACCAATGATCATCGTCATGCTAACTGGTATGCTACTATTGTCATGGACCAGACAACGAACAGCTTTGTGTTTTCAATCCCTGTGAGCTTTTCTTTAATTTTTGTGCTGCTATTCCTGGATATACCCCGGTGGCTATCAATTTTATTAGAAGTGATAGCACTCATATTCTTCCTGCTGGCATTTTTTGCATATCTTTCTAAACATAAGATAAACAGGTCTGCTCAAGTTTCATTCTTCTATTTGATCCTTAAGAGAACATATTATTTTTCATTATTCAAATTCATCAGGAAAAGGTTTGACTCATATCAAATATTCGAAGAACTTTTAATAACAGGTATTGCTGAATTCGAAAAAACCTACAAATCGATCATGAAAGACAGAAAAATCCTTTCAATAGATATTGGTCTTTCTGTTCTTATGTTTGCATTCATTTATTTAAAAACTTATATGATCTTCCAGAGTGTGGGATATGATATTACCATTGCAGATCTCATAGTTTCCCTTTCCCTGGTCCTCTGGTTAATCTCTATTCTTCCGATTCCTGGAGGCCTGGGGATAAAAGAATTGATTATGGTAGGTATCTATTCAATGGTTGGAATACCAATAACCATTGCCGTCATAGTTTCCCTGATAGACAGGGTGATCTATTTGTTTTTTGTAATTTTCATTGCGTATGCAGCCATCTTTATAATGCGATTATTTCACATAGGGCAAAGAAAAGAGGACAAAGCAAAGGATGATATGCAAGGTATCATTGATATAGATAATTTGCGCTAAAAAGGAAAGTGAAAATTTGCATCGTGAAGACATTATCCATGAAGTGATAAGAAAAGCAGTACACGTGACCTCTATCATAATAGTCCTGACTTATCATTTTTTCGGCAAGGAAGCAGTGCTTCTTTTGCTCACGGTTTATTTGATCGTGATCCTTGAACTTGAGTATTTCAGGATAGAATGGGGGAAAAAAATACCTGTATTTCATAGCCTTTTCAGGGTAAAAGAAGCAGACAGGCTTGGAGGTCATGTATTTTTCACGATAGGCAGCATAATCGCAATTTCAGTTTTTTCTAAAGAGATTGCTTCGGCTGCCATCCTTATGACCACATTCGGGGATGCATCTGCAGCTATCTTCGGGAAGGTATTCGGACGGACATGGATCAAGGGATTGAAAAACAGGGCATATGAAGGCTGCGCTGCAGAGTTTGTCGTAGATATTATTATCGGATTGTTGTTCCTGCCAAACCTGATACTTGTCCTTGTGATGGCAGGTACGGCAACGATCGTTGAGACGATTACCAATAAGCTGGATGATAATCTCCTGATCCCGCTTTTTTCAGGATTTAACGGGCAGCTTACAGTTATTATTTTAACATATCTTAATTATCTTAACTAGTGGATAACTACAATATTTATGCTAATAGTAAACCTTATCAACAAAACAGTTCTTTTTCGCCGCCTTACATGCACCTAAAAAATGACAGATGCCATAAAAATATCCATTTCCTCCGCGATGACTCAGCCCGCGTTCCCTTCGTTGTTATCGGCATATTCCTCGTGATCCTGTCCACCATCATCTCACTCAATCTCACACGCATGGATATAAAAATGGCAAAGACCATGTCATCAAATATCGAAATATCAGCACCTGACCAGGCGCTGGCATATGCAAAGGCAGACCTGAAACGTGCTTTAAACTATGCAGGCTATGGAAGCACTCAAG
>NZ_FZMP01000031.1 GCF_900196725.1 Candidatus Methanoperedens nitratireducens
CGGTTTTGGGTGGGCGTTGGTAACCACCTAACAGCATCATGAATTGAATCAAAACCTTTATACCCAAAGCATACTAAATGAAAAAAGGTGATAAATTATGGTTAAAATGCCTCCTGAGATAAAGGATATTGTCGCAAAGCAAAAACCCCTGCCCATAGCAACCGCAGATAAGAGTGGGAAACCCAATGTGGTATTCGTTACGATGTGGAAGATACTGGACGATGAGACCATTCTTTTCGTGGATAATTTCTTCAACAAAACGCGTAAAAACATAGAAGCTAATCCCAACCTGGCAATAGTGGCGTATGACGGCGATGCCAAGAAATCCTACCAGATAAAAGGGACTGTGGATATCGAGAGCCGGGGAGATAAGTTCACAAGCGCCAAAGAGATGGCGGATTCCAAGAAATTGCCCGGAAAGGCAGCGATTGTTTTCCATGTAAAAGAGATATACGACGCGACTTATGGACCCAACGCAGGAAAAAAGCTCGCGTAATAGCTCGCATAATACGATTTCTTTTTTATTTTTTCTACAGCGGTGTCGCAGAAAACAACCGGGATAATTTATCATCCCGACTACTTAAAACATGAAACCGGCTCTCATCCTGAGAGAAAAGAGCGTCTGGTATCGATAATCGCTCACCTTAAAGAAACAGGGTTGATGGAACAACTGGACTTGATTAATCCCAGGTACGCTGAGCCGGGCGAGATAGAATATATCCACACACCAAAGTATATCAAGAAAGTAAAAAAATATTCTGAACTGGAAATCTCACTTGACTTTGAAACGATTCTGGGTAAAGATTCATACAGCGTAGCACTTCTTGCAGCAGGCGGTGCGATCACCGCCGTTGATGCTATACTTGATGATAAAGCTGAAAATTCGTTCGCGCTTGTCAGACCACCCGGCCATCATGCAGAATCCGATAGAGGCATGGGTTTCTGTATCTTCAACAACGTCGCTATCGCGGCACGCCATGCACAGAAGAAAGGGAAAGAACGGGTGCTGATAGTGGACTGGGACGTCCATCACGGGAACGGGACGCAGGAGGCGTTCTATGATGATCCCACAGTATTGTATTTCTCCACCCACCAGTACCCGCATTACCCCGGCACAGGATGGGTAGATGAAGTCGGGACAGGGAAGGGGACGGGTTATAATATCAATGTACCCCTGCCCGCAGGTACGGATGATGACGGGTTTATCGCAGCGTTTAAAGAAATACTCGTTCCCACCGCTCTTGAATTCAGGCCCGACATAGTGCTTGTCTCGGCAGGGCAGGATGCGAATGCAAACGATGGTCTTGCCCAGATGAGAATGAGCGTGGGCGGTTTTGCTGCACTTGCATCCATCGTCAGAACAATGGCCAAAGAGACCTGCGGCGGGAAAGTGGCTGCAGTCCTTGAAGGTGGCTATGACCTTGATCTTCTCGCCCGCTCTGTTGTGGCTGTTCTTGGGGTTTTTATGGGAAAGGAACCCGGGAAGAGAGAAGCGGCTGAACCTGGTGCGAAAGTAAGGGAGCGGTTAGAACAGATAAAAAAAGTTCAAAGTAAATACTGGCATCTCTCATGAGTAGAGGGTATTAATCCAGTTGCCCGTCGGGCTTCGATAGATTAATATCTTAAACTGAATATGAGCCAGGTCACAGCCGACCAGCATGACGAATTAATGGAAACAAGCCCTTAATTAAAAACAGAAACATTTATTATTCACCACATCGCAGTTTATTAACTGGGGTGAAGAAATGGGAGTATACGAAGATACTTAGCAGACATTGAAAAGACATATGGAACAATCCCCGGTTTAATGAGGCTCATCCCAGGTGAGTCGCTCATCCGTGACTTGCCTTCATTACAGAACTATACCAGTTCGTAGAGAGAGATGGGGTTGATTCATTCCCTTAGCAGCAAGTTCAGAGATCATCTTGTGTTTAAGGCTGGTGCTCTTCCAATCAGGTAGTTAAGAGAGGCATGAGCCGTACACAAAGAGAATAAAAGGAGGGTACATTATGAGGCTTGAAAACAAAATTGCAGTTATTACAGGTGCCGGAAGCGGCATTGGAAGAGAGACTGCATTATTGTTTGCAAAGGAAGGGGCTAAAGTTGTAGTAGCTGATATAAGCGAAAGAGGCGGCATGGAAACGGTGGGGGAGATAAAAGGAGCAGGAGGTGAGGGAGTTTTCATCAGGCTTGATGTGTCCAGCATAGAGCAGGCAAAACAGATGGTTAAAGAGACCCATGAGAGATACGGCAGGATTGATATTCTGATAATCAACGCGGGTATTGTTCAGGATGCCCTTATAATAAAAATGACAGAGGAGCAGTGGGACAGGGTTATAAATGTGAACCTCAAAGGAGCATTCAACTGTATCAAGGCGGTTGTTGATGTTATGATTAACCAGGGAAGCGGTGTGATTATCAATGCCTCCTCCATCGTAGGGGTATACGGCAATATCGGGCAGGCAAATTATGCATCTGCCAAGGCAGGGCTGATCGGCATGACAAAATCGCTGGCAAAAGAACTCGGAAGAAAGGGAATAAGGATCAACGCAGTGGCTCCTGGGTTCATAAGGACACCGATGGTCGGGGGTGTGCCTGAAAAGGTTCTGGAGATGGTAAAAGAGAAGACACCCCTTCGCAGGCTTGGCGAGCCCAGGGACATTGCATACGCGTATCTGTATCTTGCTTCGGATGAGGCTGGATTTGTTAACGGTGCGGTGATACCCGTGGATGGCGGACTGGTCCTCTGAGCGTGAAAATTTCACGACCCATTTTGGCAGTCTACTAATCACGCTCACGCAAAAGCCAGGCTTTTCCCTGGACGTTACCTGACCTTTTGGGCCGGGATTTGCCCCAGTCTATAAAATATCAGGTTCTATAAGATATAATCACCGAAAAGATAATACGTGAAAAATACCATCTACGGCAAGAAGCCCGGTAGTGTAGCGGTCAATCATGCGAGGCTCTGGACCTTGCGACGTAGGTTCGAATCCTATCCGGGCTACTTTTATTTTCGAATCAAATCAAGGCATTCTTTAACACCGTAAAGAAGCTGGTTTACGTTTTACAACACAGAGGCAGAGGAAGTCCTAAAAATTTCTTCGGTAGGGAGCCATATATGGCGGGCATGAGAGCCTTACAGAAACATCAATAAATGAACAGGACTATACTGTATATATGAAGTGGGGATTTAAAGTGCAGAAAACTGGAATTGCAGATATACATACACACACGATGTACTCGGGGTTCACCAATTATTCGCATATTTCATTCCCGGATTGCGTGACCACGCCCGGGAAATCTGTCAAGATGGCGCAGAAGCTGGGGCTGGATGTTCTTTGCGTAACGGACCATGACACGATTAAAGGCGCAATCGAAGCCCGGAAGTACGATAAGCAGTTAGTGGTGATCGGGGAAGAGATATCATCGGAGAGCGGGGAAATAATAGGGTTGTTCCTGCAGGAACCTGTAAAGCCCGGTCTGGGCGCCGTGGAGACCATCGAAAAGATACATGAGCAGGATGGAATAGCCGTTGCTCCACACCCTTTTAGCGAATATTGCCCCTCCGTAGGACAGATGCTCAATAAGCTGCGGCTGGACGGGGTCGAAGTATTCAATGCGCTGCACAGGCATGGATATTCAAATGCTATTTCCTGTGAGCGCTGTAATGGGAATGCAAAGCTTGGAGGCAGTGATGCACATGCCAGTTATATGATAGGGAATGGCTACACTTTATTTACCGGGGATTCCCAGGATGATCTGAGAGCTGCTATAAAAAGAAGACAGACATCGTATGGAGGGAGAGTGGCTTCTCTTGGCGATTTTATTAAATATAGCATGCGTGTGGCGTTTGAATCGTCAAAGATTCTCCTGAATTTTAATAATGTAAAATGCCCGATGTCGGCAAGGGTATCCGGGATGAGTAATTCACGCAAAATGCTATATTTACTGGGCGGCATTGCATATGCATTTACGCCACTGCCTGTAGCAGCCACCCTGATCGGGGACAGGATGATGAGAAATAAAGGACGCAGGATGTGGAGAGAACAGAACTTGCAGTGCAGCTCTTTTAAAGAAATGAGACAATAAGAGAAAGAATATAACCAGTCGGAGAATATGGATAGCGGAAAACATGATGCGCACAATATGCCGGTGACGCCCCCTGTGCGTGTGGAACACGAAAAAACTGCGGTAAACGACCATCATGACCACCATGCAATGATGGTTGATGATTTCAAAAAACGATTCTGGATATCGCTGGTTATTACCATACCTATCCTGGTACTTTCCCCGGTGATCCAGGAGTGGTCGGGTATCAGTATCAGGTTTGCCGGTGATTCATATGTCCTTTTTATCCTCTCCTCTGCCGTCTATTTCTATGGCGGCTCCCCGTTCCTGAAGGGGATGTTCGACGAGCTGAGATCAGCAAAGCCCGGCATGATGACACTTGTTGCTACGGCGATCACCACAGCCTATGTTTACAGCAGCGCGGTCGTATTCGGTCTGAAAGGCGAGGTATTTTTCTGGGAGCTTGCCACCCTTATCGACATAATGCTTCTCGGTCACTGGCTGGAAATGAGATCGGTCATGGGAGCTGGAAGGGCACTTGAAGAGCTTGCGCGGCTCATGCCCCCGGATGCTCACAGGCTGATGCCGGACGGCAGTGTAAAGGACGTGCCTTTAAATGAGCTTAATATTGGCGACAGGGTTCTTGTGAAGCCTGGGGAGAAAATCCCTGCTGACAGCATGGTGGCAGAAGGGGAGACTTCTGTTAATGAGGCAATGCTCACAGGCGAATCAAAGCCTGTGCCCAAATCTCCTGGTGATAAAGTCATCGGGGGCTCTATCAACGGCGAGGGTTCGATTACAATCGAGGTTAAAAAGACAGGCAGCGACTCGTTCCTTGCCCAGGTGATAGTACTTGTTAAAGAGGCGCAGGAAAGCAAATCAAGGACACAGGATTTAGCGAACCGGGCAGCACTCTGGCTTACGGTGATAGCGCTAGCTGGAGGGGCGATAACGCTCCTTGTATGGCTTCTGGTGTTGAACGAAGACCTTGCCTTTGCTCTGGAGCGGACTGTAACAGTAATGGTAATCACCTGTCCTCATGCGCTCGGGCTTGCGGTCCCGCTGGTTGTCGCAATCTCAACGACATTATCTGCAAAGAACGGTCTTTTAATAAGGAACAGGTCAGCCTTTGAGCTGGCAAGGAATATCCAGGCTGTCGTATTTGATAAGACGGGGACGCTTACTGAGGGAAAATTTGGCATTACAGATATAGTCCTGTTTAACGATACTACGGACGAAGGGGAGCTTCTTAAATATGCAGCATCCGTGGAAGCTCGTTCCGAGCATCCTATCGCAAAAGGCATAGTCTCATCTTCAGAGGAGACTTTTCCTGTTGAGGGATTCAGGGCAATTCCGGGCAAGGGAGCGGAAGGAACAGTTAAAGGCAGGGATGTAAAGGTTGTAAGCCCGGGCTACTTGAGGGAACAAAATATCCTGGTTGCGGATGAACGCGTTGAGAAGCTGGCTTCTCAGGGAAAGACAGTGGTATTTGTAATAATGGACGGGAGATTAAAAGGCGCGATTGCGCTTGCCGATATCATCAGACCAGAATCGAAAAAAGCGGTCATGATGCTCAAAGGGATGGGTATCAGATGTATGATGCTCACAGGGGATAACAGGCAGGTCGCGAAATGGGTCGCGGAAGAGATAGGTCTTGATGAGTACTTTGCTGAAGTTCTGCCACAGGAAAAGACTGCAAAGATAAAAGAGATTCAGGCAAGGAAACTTATCGTCGCCATGACAGGCGATGGCGTGAACGATGCCCCCGCCCTTGCACAGGCTGATGTGGGCATAGCCATTGGCGCAGGCACCGATGTTGCTGTGGAGACTGCGGACATAATACTTGTAAGGAGCAATCCTCTTGATGTAGTCGCTGTTGTCGGTCTTGCACGCGCAACATATAGAAAGATGGTGCAGAACCTTGTATGGGCGACAGGATACAACACCTTTGCCATTCCCCTGGCGGCAGGAGTCCTTTACCAATCTGGCATACTCCTCACCCCGGCAATGGGCGCCGTGCTTATGTCTGTGAGTACGATGATCGTGGCGATCAACGCTAGGTTCTTGAAGGTAAAGAGATAATTAAGGCTTTATCGATAAATTCAAAGAAGCAGGTGAGATTCTCAAAGAAGGGATCACCTGGACTTTGTGGACTTCGATCTTTGCCATCTGTTTATCTGCCTTCAATTTAATGATTTTTTCATAAAGCGTCTCGTATTCATCAACCATTTTATTGATGGAGAATTTCTCAACTGCCCGTTTCCAGCAATCAAACGGGTCAATGCACTCTATATTATTAACCGCCTCAACCATTTGCTCAAAATTATTTACGACAAATCCGGTTTTACCGTTATCAACGATCTCAGGAACTGATCCGAATGGAAAAGCAATAACAGGCGTACCACAAGCCATTGCCTCGACCATGACCAGGCCGAAAGGCTCAGCCCATTGCAGCGGGAAAATAAAACCCCTGGCTTCTCTGAACAAAGCCCTTTTTTCTTCTTCCGTAATTTCGCCAATGTAAATAATTTGCCTGCCGTCTAGCTTGGGGGCAATCTTTTCTTTATAATAGAGCGTATCCTTCCCCGGATCGACCTTGCCTGCGAGAATAAGCTTTACCCCGGCTTTGCGCGCTACATCTATTGCTATATCGGTACCTTTGTCCGAGCATATCCTGCTTATGTGGATAAAATAATCCCCCTTGTCTTTGCTGAACTGGTAGCTATCTGTATCGATCGCATTGTAAACATTACCCACATAATTAAGATCAGGTCCTGACTCACGCTGCTTGAAACTTATTGAGTTATAAAAAACAGCATCTTTGTATACTTCATAAAAGGGTATGTTCTCCTCTGAGAATCTCCAATGCAATGTGTCTAATACCGGTTTATCAATCAGGCTCCCAAGTACAGTGCCTATCCATCCTGTGTGGTTATGTATTATATCGAACTGTTCAGTGTGTTTGAAAGCCTTGCCAATATGGATCAGGTCCGGCATTGGATTATATTGTGCCAGATGGATTCTCTCCGGCGATGTATCGTAATTAGAAATCAAACGAGCTTTAGTAATTGAATCCCCGGTAGCAAATAATGTAACATCATGTCCTCTTCTTATGAGTTCCTCTGTCAGATGAAATACAACAACCTCAATGCCTCCGTATTTCCTTGGAGGCACCCGTTCCCAGACCGGTGCTATTTGAGCTATCCTCACTTAATTAACCCCCCCCGATAAAATCATGCACTGACTCCCCTTTCTATATTGGCATATAGCCTTTTATAATCTTCTATAAACCTCAGTTTTCGCCCGCCTGAGTAACTTTCTAGTATGCTTAGAACTCCGGAAGTATTCTCTGGTACGGGTCATCCACCACATCCTGGAGCACCTGGAATTGTTTCTTGATCCGTTTCATCAGGTTAGCCCTGAATTCGGGGTCGGGGAATAGGTACTCCGGGGGTTTTATGACCTTCATCTCTGTTAAATCAAACAGCCCGATATCTTTAATTTTAAGGGTGCTTTTTGAAAAATGTTTGGCTGCAAGGTAAAAGTATTCGCATGTGCGCCCGTACGTCTCAAGGTATTCAAGAGCCGTTTTCTGGCTCACGCATGCTTCCCATTCTTTGATCTCAATGCCGACAACGTAGAATCTCTGGGAGCGCTTGAAAACCGCAATTATGTCTGCCAGGTTACATACGCTCTTCCGGCACAGGAAGGGTTTGATATACATCTCGCATGTGTGGAAGACGGGTATGCCGTGGTGGTGGATGGCGTCGACTATCTGGTGGGAGTTTATAGTGGCTCCGAAGCTTGAGAACTTCATCGCTTGCCAGCACGCGGTATTATGGTAAAAATGTTAGGTAAGCGGGGTGAGAAAGTATTAGAAAGTATTTTTCCTATCCCAGCGGTCTTGGCTGCTTATGCCCGGGCAGAACAGGCAGTTTCATGGTGTTCACAAGGATGGGTGAGTCAACTTCCTTTGCCCGCTCACAGAGAAGTTCTTTCCCCTTCTGCGTTATTGCGAACAGGGGGACGGATGTGCCGACCTGAAGTATGGGTTTTACGAGGTCGCGCACCGTCCTTGAGGCGCATCCCGTGATTATGTCCATCGCCCCGATAAGCTCCTTTGCTTCGTCGCATTGTATCCCGGTAAGATGAGCACCGACAAGGATCAGATTGATGTTCCTTTCTTTTTCCACGCAGCGAAGTTCCTTTGCGTCGTGCGAGTTCACAACGCTGACCGCGATGCTCCTGTATCCCAGGTCACAGGCTTTTTTGAGTCCTCCTGACTGGTCGATACTTGCGCTTTTTTTATCAAGCACAATGCCTCCCCGTGCTTCGATTCCGGCTATTATCTCCTGTATAGGTTCAGTCTCAATAAGCCCGGACATGAGAGCGCCCATGCCCTGAACAAGTTCCGGGTTGTTCGTGATCACCGTGCCTGCACCGTCGCATACAGTGACCGTGGTATCGATGATGCCGCGGCTCAGGGCTGTCATCATGATCTCGCTTGCGCCGAAATTAACAAAAACGCCGTGGTCAAACCTTCTCTGCGGAGTGAACATCCCGATCTCCCGGATACGGTATTCCATGTTCTTCCTCGCTTCCTCAGCCGTGAGCTGCAAAACACCGGCAACCTTGCTGAATACGGGGCACCAGTCGGCTACAGGTTCACCCACCTCCACGACCTTCCCGTCCCTGACCACTACCCGCGTTTTCCCGAACAGTTCCATTACATGGGGCATTCAATCACCTGCGAACTTATAGAATTCAAGATTATCTGTGCTCAACTTTCGTGCCATCATCAGCTCATTTGTTCCTGCCTGTAATAAATTTCTCTACGTCCAGGATGCATCAAAAATCTAAATCTATATATATCCAAAAGTAGATTGAGCAATAGAGGTGTACTAATGGAAGTTAAAGATATCGGGCTGGCTGCGGTGATGATAATTTCTTCAATTGTAATAACGTATAAATGGCTTACTCGCCTCGGGGATTCTGACCCGGTCATTATTATATCTTCTATGCTTCTCGTAGGTTCTCTTGCGATCATGATAATATTGCTTGATTCCAGGCTGCGTAACCTTGAAGAAGCTCTAGATGCAAAAGAACGCTCTATCAGGATAAATATCAAAGGCGTTGAAGAGAACCTTGAAACCAAGATAGACGAGTTATCCAAAAATACAACCAGTACGATAGGCGAGTTCTCTAAGAGGTTGTATCGCTGAGAGCATCCTTTGCCATATCCGCTATTTGCTCCATTACCTCTCTTGCTTCGTCAGTGCTGCGGATTCTCCTGATATCCACCCTGCCGCTCTGGTATATCATCACGCTTTTTCCTTCCAGTTCAAAACGCGCTACGCCAAGCCTCACAGAACACTTCAACTCTTTTGCACTGGTGCCGCGCAAGATGTCGCATAGCTTCCCGATATCCACTCTTTTTCCGAGATTGCACTCTGCGATATATCTTGTCGGGTCTTCGATGCAGGGGCGTGACAGGCGGATATCCATGGAGGTTAAAAAGGGATATAAGGACTAAAGGGTTTTCATGACGTTTAATAGAAAACTATATAAGTAGGCAAACGGTAGCTTATAGTCGGTCTCGCAGAGCCTTCCTTTGAGTCGTCTCTCAAGTTGGGAATACATTGTAAACAGTTGATTCAAGCTATTAGCAAGTGAATCCAAGATTCAAAAAGGCTATGCGCAGACCAATAAATTTGATAGGAGATATGATAATGGCAACACCGACGCCCGAAAAACTTCTGGAATTTATTAAGGAAAAGAACGTAAAATGGGTAGACCTGCAATTCATGGATATCCCCGGTTATATACAGCACATCACGATTCCTTCATATACTCTTAAAGAAGAGGACTTCACAGATGGCATAGGAAAACTGGACGGCTCTTCGATCAAGGGCTTTAAATCCATCTTCGAATCGGACATGCGGATGTTCCCGGACCCGAATACCTGTGCTGTACTGCCGTGGACCGATAACACCCCCCATAAAACTCTTCGTCTCATCTGCGACCTCTACGATGCATTCGGAGGACCGCGCTTCACACGCGACCCGAGGTACATTGCACAGAAGGCTGAGGAAGCGGTAAAAAAAGCAGGGTTTGACGTTTCGTACTGGGGACCTGAACTTGAGTTCTTCGTGTTCGATTCATTCAAGCTTCTTCCGAGTTTCTCCACAGCACGCGATGCCTGGTCAGGCACAGGATACGAGATACAATCCAAAGAAGCACCGTGGTCCCATACGAGTGGCATCAACCACCCCATCCGCTTCAAGGAAGGCTATTATCCCGCGCCCCCGCAGGATACGCTCGTGGACCTGAGGAACGAGATAACTGGACAGCTTTACGATTATTTCAATATCATATGCGATGCTCACCACCACGAGGTAGCCACCGCAGGGCAGTGCGAGATCGATATGAAATATGATACGCTCACGAAGATGGCAGATAATGTGCTTACGTACAAGAACGTGGTCAAGAACGTGGCGTACCATATGAAAATGATCGCCACCTTCATGCCCAAGCCCATTTTCGGCGATAATGCATCAGGCATGCATATCCATCAGTCGCTCTGGAAAGGGATGAACGGCTCCTCCCACAATACCTTCTATGACCCTGATGACGAGTACGCAGAGATATCGCAAACATGCAGATACTACATCGGAGGGCTTATGGAGCACTCAAGAGCGCTCTGCGCAATCACATCGCCGACAACGAACTCATACAAGAGGCTTGTGCCCGGATACGAAGCGCCTGTTTATATCGCATGGAGCAAGCGCAACAGGTCTGCAAGCATACGTGTACCCGTCTATGAGAAGGGTAAGGAAGCCCCCAAGAGGATCGAGTTCAGGCCGCCTGATACCAGCTGCAACATCTACTACGCGTTTGCTGCTCTCACGGCAGCAGGACTTGATGGCATCAAGAAAAAGATGGACCCTGGGAACCCTTGCGATGAGAACATCTACCATCTCACTGCTGAGAGAAGACACGAGATGGGAATCAAGGAATGCCCGGGTTCGCTGCAGGAGGCACTTGATGAACTGGAGACGGACAGGAAGTTTCTTGAGTCAATCTTCCCCGGCGACGCAATCGACATGTGGATAGAGCTAAAATCTGAGGAGTACAAGCAGAACTCGATAAGACCTACGCCTTTTGAGTTCTACCAGTACTTCGATATTTAATTCAATCCTGTTCCAGCATGCCTCAGGGTGTGCTGGAATGGATTTACTCTTTCTAACCTTGATTTATACGCAGAGTTCCCGAATGATTTATTAATAACATATAGTAATTAAAGTTTAAAATAAACCAGTGATTAAAATGATAAAAACAAATGAGGATGTATTAACCTCAATAGAGGAAAACCAGGTACGATTTTTAAGACTCCAGTTTGTCGATATCGGGGGCATGGTCAAGAACGTAGGCATCCCCGTATCACAGGCAGAGAAAGCCCTGAAATCCGGTATAGCCTTTGATGGCTCTTCCATCGAGGGATTTGTCAGGATCGAAGAATCCGACATGATACTGAAGCCCGATATCAACACCTACAGGATACTTCCCTGGGACGTGAGCGGCGGCAAGGTCGCAAGGATGATATGCGATGTTTACAAGCCCAACGGGGAGCCTTTTGAAGGCGACCCGCGCTATGTCTTGAAGAGAGCGATCAAGGAAGCCGCAAAACATGGTTTCATCATGAACACAGGCCCTGAGATCGAGTTCTTTTTGTTCGAGCGGATGGATGGTAAAGTCCAGCTGGACTGCAAGGATGATAAGAACGTACCGATCCCGCATGATTTAGGAGGTTATTTCGATTTCCCACCCATCGACAGGGCTGAGGAAGTCCGGCAGAACATGGTCGGGGCGCTTGAGAACATGGGGTTTAACATAGAGGCGTCCCATCATGAGGTCTCAAACGGCCAGCATGAGATCGATTTCAAATACGCAGATGCATTGACGACTGCCGATAACGTCATAACTTTCAAATTCGTTACAAAGACAATAGCACTTAAAGATAACCTGCATGTATCCTTCATGCCAAAACCCATTTTCGGGATAAACGGCTCAGGCATGCATACCAATATCTCCCTGTTCAAGGGTAATAAGAACGCTTTCTACGACGAATCAGAGAACATGGAAGTGAGCGACACCCTGCGGTACTTTATTGGCGGGTTAAAGAAACACGTCAAGTCTTTCACAGCGGTCACGAACCCTATCGTGAACAGCTACAAGAGGATCGTACCCGGATACGAGGCGCCCGTATATATAGCATGGTCCGGAGCGAATCGCTCATCCATGATACGAATACCTGCGGCAAGGGGAATGAGCACGCGCGTGGAACTCAGGAGCCCCGACCCGTCGTGCAATCCGTATCTTTCATTTGCAGTAATTCTAATGGCTGGTCTTAATGGCGTTGTGAACCAGATTGACCCGGGTGAGCCCACTACGCTGAACCTCTTCCACCTGACTGATGAGGAGAGAAAGAACCATGGTATTGAATCCCTGCCCGGCAGCCTGAAGGAGGCACTGGATTACCTGGAAACCGATGAAATCATACGTGGAGCACTTGGTGAGCACGTATATGCGGATTTTATGAGGCTTGGAAGAGCGGAATGGGATGCATACAGGATAAGTGTACATGACTGGGAAATTAACCGCTATCTGAATACAATTTAATATATTAAAGTGAAATGTAATAAACTGAAATGGTAACAACTACAATCGATTCGCAAGTACAGAGAAAGCTCATAGAGATACTGAGAATACTCTATGAAAACCATGATCCTATCGGGGCGCGGCTGATAGCCGACAGGATGAACGAGCGCGGATACCCCATAGGAGAGAGGGGCGTCCGCTATCACCTTCGCATCCTGGATGAGCGCGGTCTCACCCAGCGCCAGGGATATGACGGAAGGACAATTACCGAGCGGGGGATAAACGAACTGAACAATGCACTGGTAGGGGACAGGCTGGGATTCATCATTACCAGGATAGAGAAACTCATTTATGATACCACCTTTGACCTGAAGACCGGGGAGGGTAAAGTAATAATCAACACGTCGATCATTGATAAGAAAGACCTTGATAAGACTATGGGGATACTGCGGGATGTGATGTACAACGGTTATCCCATCAGTCCGTATATCAAGTTGATAGATGAGGGGACAATGACCTCTGATATTAAAGTCCCGGAGGGCAAGATCGGGATAGCGACAATGTGCAGTATAACCATTGATGGGATTTTGCTGAAGAATGGTATCCCGGTAAATACCAAATACGGCGGAATACTGGAGGTCAAAGAAAAAAACCGATCTGTTTTGATGATCTCATTATCTATAACGGTACTTCCATCGACCCGATGCGGATTTTCATCTCACGGAAAATGACGCGGGTGATGGATGCTGTGAACACGGGAACTGGCAAGCTTCTTGCCAACCTGAGAGAGATTCCTGCATCGGCGCTGCCTGAGGCTGATAAAGTCCTGCGCGCCATAACAGAATCCAGGATAGGAGGCATAACTGAGATCGGAAAACCCGGAAAGCCTGTGCTTGATGCGCCTGTCGATAACGGCAAGGTCGGCGTCGTGGTATATGCCGGGGTGAATGCCATGGCAGCAGTGGAAGAGACGGGGATAAAGGTGAAAACTTACCCGATATCTACTATTGTGGATTTCAAGGAACTGAAGAAGCTGGAGTAAGCGGGAAGTCAGGAAATAAAAAGGGCTGCATAGTTGCTCATACAATGCAATGCAGACTCATGCGCAATCTTTATACCTTTATAGTCGTTCACATCAAGCCAAGCTGCCTCATCATTCCCACCAGATCATAGAATAGCCTCTCCTCAATGATTTCCCCGTTCTTCCAGTGTGCGACTGTGCAAAACTCAAGTCGGAACTTCTTGTTCGTAGGCGGGATGGTTTTGCCGTCAGGACTCTTCATCGGTCCCTTCATGGTTCCTGTAAATTCGGCTACTGAACAAGTGTAGTCACCCTGACCGAAAAGAATCTTATACGGATTGTTCACAAGATGGTTGTCAGGAAATGTCTTGAAAAATTCTACAGCTTCCTTTTGGTGCACCTCCCGTCCCCTCGTTGGCTCCGGCTGGCCCGGCCAGTACACGGCGACGTTCTCAGCATGACGTTTGTTGAACGTATCCCATTCCTGGGTGTTCCATGCGTCATCCAGCGTTTTCATTAGTTGCAGGTTTTCATCCGCACTCTTTTGTTGCATCATAATTTACCACCCCCATTTTTCTATAGGGGTGTGAGGAAATAAAACTTACGGACTGATGATAGTGAATACTATTATCTTGAAGGATATTTACCGGGATAATTCTCCACTAAATTCTGTACACTTATCAAGAGAAGGATTATTAAAAAAGAAAAAGTGGTTAGTTGCTTGGCGAATCTGCAATATTCTTTACAGGAAAAAAGTGATAAAAGAAGCTACAATCAAGGGAGTACAGGATTTTTTTGTTGAGGTGATGCAATGAAATTTATTCGCGAGGATTTTAAGAGAGTCAATTTGGAGCCGGGAAAGTACTACTATCAAATCAAGACGCAAATCTTAGAGATTGATATTGAGCCATGTGCAGGCGGGTTTTGCGTTGCAATATATTACCCAGATCAGAAACTTGCCTTTCCCAAGAAATGCACCAATCATGAAGGATACGATCAAAGTATAAACTCACTGGTCGGAGAGAGACGCGAGGAGACCTGGGATAAAGCTCTGAAGATAGCCGGGGAGTTATTCGATAAATTTCCATTCGTACCATGAAATGGTGGCAGTTCTGAAAATGAAAAGAAATACGAAAGCTGCGTTAGGTTTACTGGCACTCCTGGGATTAAAAGCGGTACTTGACCATGTAATAGAAGCTGCCGATCAGCAGATAGAACAGAAGAAAAGGGAGGAGCTGAGGAAAGGCAGCATAGATGTGGAATATCGAGTTATTGAGGAGATCAAAACTTGAGCTTAAAAGATATTGTTTTGGAAATTTTCCGTTGGATTTTTTTTAATAGGGTTTCTTGTCCTTTTTTGGGGAGGGATCATCTACATCGGGCATTTGATATTTTCAAAATGCTGAGACTCTGCACGAAGTGCGGTGAGCGTCATTAGATCAGTTTAAGCTTGGCTGCCAGCCTAACATACCAGGGCAGCTTTTTATTTTGCGTAACCTGCTTCCTTACAGCGCCAGCGATCTCCTTTTCCCAGCGCCCCCTATCCTTCAATATTTTCGATACCTGGCTGCGGTATATGCCCAGGTCCGCAGCTATCTGTGAAGGTGAATATCCGTCATCAGTCATGCCCAGGACATTCTCAGCTATCTCCCGCAGCGGCATAGCAAGCTCCTCAATTTTATATTTCTTATCCGGGAGCTCATCGAAATATTCTTCCAGGTAAGATTCAATGTTAAATCCGAACTCTTTCTTAACCCAGGAGATGAGTTCCCTTCTCATCTCTGGACGTTTTGCAAGGATCCTTACGATATCGGGCATTTCCCTGGAGTTCCCTTGACCATTTCCCTGGTCATTCTCTTCAGATTCCATGATGTTTCATAGACGTTTTATTACAAAAAGAC
>NZ_FZMP01000037.1 GCF_900196725.1 Candidatus Methanoperedens nitratireducens
ATTTCTCTCGACTCCTATAATATTTGTTTTAGTTTATAGAAGTTTCAGCAAAATTCATTACACTCCCCATTTTAGGGGAACTGCAGTTTGTATGAAAAACTCTATTTTTCATATCTATGAATCTCAGTTCATAGGCAACTATCCGAAAAGTCCTGCTGCTCTATAAGTTTCCATGCGCAGGCAAGAGCATTGGGCGCAGTCCACACTTGCACTCTTTGCTATGCCTATAGTTCCTTAAGCTCTCCTCCATTCTCATAAACCCGTTCCATATCCTTGACGAGAACTTTTTTACTGGCAAGCTCTCTGATCTTATAGTAGATAGTGCCGCTATCATCAGCGTAATTCTTCAGCAGGTTGCTATAGGCATCCAATATTTCACCATGTGCTCCCTTCTGCCAGATTATACCCAGGTCCGAAGCTCCTTGAATTGCTCCTTTTGAAAGTTCCTTTGATATAGGTTCTGTTTTGCCTTTTACAGTATATTTGAATCTGAGCAGGGCTTTGTTAGCTTTTTGAAGCTTGTATAACACATTTGGAACCCTCTGGAAGTTGAACCAAGTCTTAACTCCATGAATAAATCGAGCTGTCTTTACCGAGGTAATAGCACCTTCTCCAAGCGGACCGTCTGCCGGAATAATTACAGCGCCAACATCGACTGCGCATAAACCCGTATCAATAGCTCCACTCACAGTTATCTTCCCTTCAGCGAAATCTCCGAGGCAGAATAATTTCACACCCTCAAACCCAAGGCTATAAGCCATCTCAAGGGTAGGCTGCCAATCCATATCTACATCTTCCACCGTCACCGGCGCTTCCGAGCCTGCTGGAAGCAGATTACTTGCATCACCGTTGATGAGTGCTTTATTTCCTTGTGGAGTATATCCGAGGGAATAGGGATATTCGGTTCCGTCCCAAGTGCCATCTCCATCCGTATCTTTACTGGTAGGACTTGTTTTTGTTACACGAACCTCTTCTCCATCCCACAGGCTGTCATTATCGGAGTCCTTATCGAATAATGGTTCAGTGTTCAGGGAATACTCATCATAGTCGTTGAGACTGTCATTATCGCTGTCATTCACTTTCGGGTTGGAGTATAGCATATAGAAATCGATCAATCTCATGCCCATCTCAATCCCATCGGGCAGGTTATCATTGTCGATATCATTATCATTGGGATCGGTCCTGAATATTCCAAGGTATGTCCGCATACCGTTAGCTTCATCCCAGTCTGTCAGGCCGTCGCCGTCCGAGTCGAAGTTCTGTGGACCGATGCTGAGCGTCCTGTATGCCTTGTTGTTGGATTCGCTCTTTTCAGTTATGCTGTTTTTGCGCCGCCCTGGCTGATCCCGCCTGTTATGGTCGTGCTGCCAATATAAGTGCCACCAGCATCTGGGTCGCCTTCATAGAAATAGACATTGAAATTGCTACCGACCGGGGCATCGCCTGTGTTATGGACCATTGTTTTAATGTTTATCCTGTCGCCCATCTTAAATTCCGGGGTTGGGGCTGCCGTCGGTTGTGGTGTGGGTGCCGGGGTCGGTGTTGGAGTCGGCGCCGGATTTACATAAGCAATAGAAGTATCCTGTACTGTCCAGTCTCCCCACAGGAACGGCTTTGTCTGAAGTTCGGCTTTCCATTGCCCGGTCACATCGGCGGTGTAAATGTATTTCGATGTCCAGCCGTCTGCATAGCTTGGCCAGTCAAATGTTGCGACCAGTTGATTGGAAGGATTGTAAAGCAGTGTCCTTTCATCCGACAGGGCAAAACCTCTTGCCCATATGTCAAGGGTTTCTCCCAGTATGTATTCAGATTTGCCGAAAGAGATGTAGCCTTCGGCAAGACTCAGGTCAAGGTATACAGGCAAAGTCATATTTGCCAGGGAAGCGTAAGGGAATCTCTCGGATATGTATAGTATCCCGTCTTTTTCATGAATCAAATAATGCCCCGGCACTTCACTGTTCAATGCATCCTTGGCAAGGGGTTGCGAGAGTTCGAACTGGAATATATCGGAAGTATCATATAATTTTATTCCATTCGTTTTTGTTTTTGTCCCATCCCAGCTCTTTTCTGCCCCGTTTTCATCAATGTATTTTAATTTTAGATCGTTATTATATACTGCTACAGATGACAGGGTCATCCAGTCGTTGTTGCTTGCAGGTGAGGGCAGTTTATCCAGAACATATACTTCTTTAACCATAAGCGGGTTTGAGAGATACTGTAACTGACCTCCAATGCCATATGCATTATTAAAATAGACCATGTCGCCTGTATTCTGTATCTGCGTATTCTGGGCAGAACCTAGAAGAAGAGTAGTTTCGCCCGGATCGTTCGTATAGGATATGTCTCTGGGCAGGAATAAGAAGCTATGGTCGTTTATTGCGAATTTAAAGCCATTCGTGTTCATGTGGCTGAAATAGGCCGTATAGTTATTCCCCGTCGCCATAAGGGTATAAGAAGGATCGCTGCTTTGTGAAATAACTGAGCAAACTTACCCCTTCATATACTCCCTCAAAACAGTGGTCGCATAACCCCCTTTCGGCAGTGAGAACTCAAGTACGAGCTTCGTTTTCCCCGGATTGGTTTCATCCTCTCCGGCGCTGTATTCAGGCTTAATTGGCAGCACTATTTCCTTCCTCAACCCTTTCGAAGCCATCTCAGGCATGGCAGGCACTTTAAAACCCTCTAAATCGATACCCAGCTCTTTTACTACTTCCCGCTCCATCTCACCCTGCTTCCCTTCCGCGAAATTAGTATCATATCCCACAATCGGTGCAGTAACGAACGCCCGCCCCCTGTTTATGAGATTGTTTATCCCGTCCAGGTTATCTGCCGTTACCTTCTGCAGGCGGGAAGTGTCAGGCATACCCATCTCGTTCTTAAAACACACGATATCCCCTTCGTAAGCCTCATGTATCGACAGACCCGCCTGAATACGCCTGCTCAGGATGATATTGAAGATATACGACTGGTAGGCGTGAAGGAACATCTTCTGTAAATTCGACGATAATACCCTGAATGCGCCTGTGTAATCCTCAGGGTGTGCGATAAGGTGGTTCATCATGGCTATCTCGAATTGGAGGCGTACAGGATACATCTTAAGTCCTGCCTTAAGATCGCCAGTGTCAAGTACGTACCGGCGCACGTTCCTTATCTCCTCAGGCTCATCCGGGAAGGGTCTTGCGATATAAGTAAGCGCAGCCTCTTTGAAATTCCCGCGCACGATGGCTTCACCCACAACATGGGTCACAGGTCTGTTCTCCCCGAACCTCTGGACGCCGAAAAAATTGGGTGCGCCTTTCTCAAATTCCGAGCTTATGGCTTTTACCCGCGCAAGAGCCTCCTCCTGAGATAATTCGACAGCCCTCACCGTTATCCTGAACCGGTTACCCCACAGGTCTCCGAGGCTTATCTTCTTGTTCGAGCGTCCGATAACTTTCAGTTCTACATCCTTTAACCGCACCCGTGCAAGCTCCTCTTCGCCGATGTTCCATATGCTTATCTTCTGCTTTGTCAGCGCGCGCTTATCCTTTGTGCCTGCCCATCCGAACCTGTCCTGGCTTACCCTCAGGATGCGCGACAGCTCCCGGATGAGGCGGTGCGTATCCCAGTTACGCTTTGTGAGTTCTACGATCAGGTAACTGCCGTTTGCGGTCTCAACCCTGTTCGTAAGTTCTTCGACGCAGAAGTCGTCTACCTGCTGGCGTATGCATCCCCCGATGCCGGGGTTCTTCGTATAATGCAGGCCAATGCCAATCTGGCTGTCGTCGGTAATTATAAATCCTCCATGACCTGCTTCTTCTGGCAGCATAGTACAAATAGTATATATACCGGCTTTAAAACTTTAAGCGCAATTAGCTGGAAACGGTGAAATGATTTGATGCTCATCAGAAAATTCGAACCCGAAGACTTTCCCTGCGTCATAGATATAGAAAGGCAGGTCTTCAATGAACACGACCCCTATTTCTACATGCAGTTCTATGAAACCTGCTCGGATGGTTTCATAGTTGCCGAAATGAACGGCCTGGTGATTGGCTATGTCGTAGGTTTCCTTGCTAATGAAGGGACCGGGCGCGTATTCTCTCTTGCCGTACACCCGGCGTACCAGGGCCGTGGGGCAGGAAGCGCTCTTTTAAAAGAGTTGGCCGGTATTTTCAGGAATTTTGGGGCTCTGGAAATTATACTTGAAGTCCGATCGAGCAACACCAGAGCAAGAAAGTTCTATGAAAAGCATGGGTTTTACCAGACCGGGATTGTTGAAAAATACTATAATGACGGTGAAAACGCCTGCTTGATGAGGTTAAGGTTAAATACATCAAAATAACAAAACGACCCATGTCCCCGATGATCCGTACTGCTCCACGATATGACATGCTGTTTGGCGAAGGCATATTCAATGGAACGCTTCTCATAGGACCTGACCCGCCGGGCGCGGGTTTTGATTATGAGGTTTACATGCTGGCAAGGAGAAAATTAAGAGATATCGGTTTTGGCATGACTGACAGCGAACGCGGCATGGAGGAATACAGGAAAACATTCGGTTTTAACGGCAGCAGCATAAAAGCACGGATAAGGCTTGTGCTTGGGCGGAATTATAGCGGGGACCTGCGGGAATTATGGCGCGACATCCTTACAGATGAAGATCTCATATATCTGAAAACCCATGCTGGATACGGCAGCCATCTCAGCTTAAGTAACAATGTCAGGTATTTTACCGATACCATGAAAGAGGGGTTTGACCATCCCCGCAGGAAACAATACCGGTTGTTCTATCTTGATTGCTGCAAGAGCGAGCTGTATTATAAGCAGGCTTTACGCGACTATGTGGGCGGTGACACAGACCTTATTCTCCATAAATGGTTCTGTAATTACAGGATAACAGGACCTGTGATAGTGCTGATTAATGAACTGATGAAAGGATCGGACTTTGAGACCATCGTTTCGGAAATGAACGACGAATACGGCATCCCGCATTTTGACGTGGATGATAAACCTGAAGATATGAGACTGGACAGGAAGATGGTCACATATTCTGTGAGCCAGTAATTCGGACCCAGGCAGATAGATGGAATAGTTATATACCATGAAATATTGATGACATAAAATCAGGCTTTAAAAACAGGAAAAGATATGGAATTAAGATTCTTAAATAAACCCGAAATGTCAAAACCCCGCATGTTAGTGGGTCTTCCGGGCATGGGCATGGTTGCCAGAACCACAATTAATTATTTTATGGAATTCCTGGAGCCTGAATTGTTTGCGGATATCCCGATGCCTTATCTTTCACCTTCCATAGCGTTTTTTGAAAAAGGACTGGTAGTACCGATTGACAGGGAAATAAGTCCTTTTAAGTTCTACTACTCCCAGAAAGAGAACATTATATTATTCTCAGGCGATATCCAGTTTGGCTATGTCTCAAAGGATAATGAGCTCGCCCTGAAAATACTCGAAGCGGCAGAGCTTTGTGGAGTTGACATTATTTATACTGTAATTGCGACGCATGTACAGAAATATGTTGAAGAGCCGGAAGTCTTCGGTGTCGCTACCTCGCCTGAGCTTTTGAGATTTTTAGGGAGCAGGGGAGTAAAGATAGCAGACGGCAGCCTTAAAATAAGCGGGGTGAACGGGCTTGTGATCGAGTACGCGTTGCGAAAAGGGATAAATGGGATAGCCCTGCTCAGCGAAACCGCCTTTCCTGAGGCACTGGACATAAAAGCATGCCATGCCGGGATAAAAAAAGTTTCCGGGCTTCTTGGCATTGATATTGATCTGAGCAGGATTGAAACCGAAGCCAAAAGATTTGATGAAGGTTTTAAGAAGTACTTGAAAGATATCCAGGAAAAGAAGAGAAAAGAGGAAGACCTGGGGTATATAGGCTAAAATAATATTGATTTTCAGGTTTGCCGGTTTGTTACGGATTTTTACCTTTTTCCATCATGTTGCGTTTTTTCTTCAGGGCCCTCAGGCTTAACCTGTAATAGCCGAAGATCACTGCCGCGGCAATAAGAAGTAAAATAAAGAAATATAACAGGGCATCCGGGGCGCCCCTCTGGTAGTACTTCACCGATATTGTCTTGTGCTGAGGATAAGGGTTCTTCCAGATAAGCACGTCTCTTTCCCTGCTGTCTGTGGTAATATTATCAGGCGGCGGCTGCGCTATACCCAGGAAATTTGAGCCCGTGGTGTAACCCGCGGGTAAAACAACGCGGACGCTGCCGTTATCTGTGAGCTGCCGGGTAAAATCCTGGCCATCGGACTGGGTGTAAGCTATGAACCCCGAAAAGGGCGAATTAAAGTCAAAACGCACAAAGCTTCTTCCGAAGATAGCTCCCTTTGAGATATTGAACGTGACATTATTGCCTGCATAATCTACTGCGACAGGGTCCCTGAATTCCATATCACCGCTATCTCCGATAACAAGTTTAACCGAAGTTTGGTTTGTGACGCTCTCGACCACCTGGACTGACGAAAGATTAAGATAATAGATCGTAGTATTGTTGAGCCCCGGAAGCTCATACTGCCTGGGAGCCCCGGCATCTATTCCGGTAGTAATGCATCCTGCTGCAAGGATCGCAACCAGCAATATCAAATAAGGTCTCATCACTTAGACATCTAACTGATGCGCTTGTTTATAAGTTATTCGGGATGACATGTCGCAGCCCGCTACCTCCTGGATTAACTTTAATTTCCGGGCGACCTTATGTCATCCCCCTGCGGGGAAAAGTCAACTATTGCACAAGCATGATATCAGGTTCGATCTTTACTATTTCAAGACCATCCTTAAATACGCGGATCGTGCCGCCGCTCGTAGAGACCGTTACCGCGATAGTCTCGGTATCCCGCGTTATTGCTGCGGCTGAAGCATGCCTGCCTCCAAGCCCCTTCTCCGTAGGGACATCCCTGGCATTGATATCAAGGTACCTGCCTGCAGCCCGGATTATCCCTTTCCCTGTAATAACAAAAACACCGTCAAGCTGGGCGAAGCTCTTCACTGTCTCCCAGCTCTGCGGGTTTACGATATCACAATTCTCTTTCGACTGCCCTTCAAAGGGTTAAGCACGAGCGGATGGGAACGGCGCATTACTTCGTTCGAATCTCCGATTATAAAAGCAGTGCCGAACGATTTTCCCTCCCTGCCCTGGCATGCTATCTGGAGCCCGATATTAAGCACAGACCGCAGCACCCTGGCTTCCACCCTTTCGGTACACTCCATCAGTTTTTTCATGATCTTATTTGTTGCAAGGTCGTACACGATTATGGAATCGCTGTCCTTCATCTTTATTATCCCCACGACCAGGCCCTCCGTATCAATGAGGTTGTTGATAAATGCTATGAGGCTTGCTTCGCTTATCTCTTCTACGGCGCTCCTTGCCCTTTCTTCCATCCTCTCATAAATACTTTTTCCGGTTTCCTCGATAGGGCGGGTAAGTTCATTCATCATTGCCAGCTTCCTGCCTGTGAAAACAAACATCGGGACGCTGGTCGAGATTTTTGTGACTTCTTCCGAAAAAGTGATTATTGCGGATGCCCTGAGCTTTTCAGCAACAGAGACGGCTGAATTCGTGATAATCGAAAAATCCCTTTTTCCCGGCAAAATATTCGCTTTTTCGGGAAAGACATTCTGGATATTTACTTTGCTTTGAAGAGGAGCAGCACCGCTCAAAATAACAGTTTCCATGATTACCACATAATTATTATCATTATTGCAACTGTTATATATAGTTTAAGATGATGTGCATCAGAATATACATTAAAATGTAAATGAGAATGTATATGAGGAGGCTACTTTCTTATCTTAATCATGCACCTGTTATGTCCCTGATCCGCAGGAAATATTCCTCGTTCGAAGGTATCTTGCCAAGAGATGCAATGATAGATGCAAGTTCAGCCGAGCCGAGATAGACTTTCGCATTCTTGCCCATGCGGTTATCAAAGTTGCGCGTTGAAGTTGAGAACACGACCGCATTGTCCGCCACCCTTGCCTGGTTGCCCATGCAAAGGCTGCATCCAGGGATCTCTATTCTTGCCCCGATGTCCCTGAACACAGCATAATCCCCGGTCTCCGAGAGTCTCTGCTGGATAATCCTTGTGGGAGGAGCTATCCACAGCTTTGACCTTATCCCGCCCGCTTTTCCGAGCATCTTTGCAGCCGTGTGGAAATGATCGGCATTCGTCATGCAGGAACCTACGAATACCTCATCTATCTTTACTCCTGCCACCTCGGAGAGAGGTCTTATGTAATCCGGGTCGTTCGGGCATGCAAGCAGGGGCTCTGTTATTTTTGACAGGTCAATCTCCAGGATATCGGCATATTCAGCATCGGTATCGGCTCTCAGAAGAGAGGGGTGCGCAAGCCACTCTTCCATGGCTTTAATCCTGTTCTCAAGAGCCTTTGATACGTAACCCTCGTTCAATAATGACCTTAAAACGGGTATGTTGCTCCTGATATAACGAACGACCTGTTCCAGTGGCAGGGTTATTACCGCCGCTTCAGCCGAGCGCTCGGCGCTTGCGTCCGTAAGCTCAAAAGCCTCCTCCACAGTAAGGTACGGAAGCCCTTCCATCTCCAGTATCCTGCCGTTAAAGACGTTCTTTTTGTTCTTCTTCTCAAGTGTCAGTTTCCCCGATTTCATTGCAAAATACGGGATGGCGTTCACAACGTCACGCAGGAAAATGCCTTTCCTGAGTTTTCCCGTGAAGCGCACAAGCACGCTTTCAGGCATGTCCAGCGGCATCACGCCAAGTGCTGCGGCAAATGCAACCAGCCCGCTTCCTGCAGGGAAAGAGATGCCGATAGGGAAACGCGTATGGCTGTCCCCGCCTGTTCCCACGGTATCCGGAAGGAGCATGCGGTTCAACCATGAATGGATTATACCGTCGCCCGGGTTCAGCACTACCCCGCCCCTCTCCCTGAAAAACTTTGCAAGTTCAACGTGCATCTTCCTGTCATCAGGCGTGGGATACGCAGCCGTGTGGCAGAAGGACTGCATGACCAGCGGCGCCTGGAACTCAAGGCAGACAAGCTCTTTTATTTCGTCCTCCGTCATCGGTCCGGTCGTATCCTGTGAGCCAACGGTGGTGATCTTCGGAATACATGACTGTCCCGGCATGACGCCCGGCAGGTTACAGGCTTTACCTACTATCTTCTGGGCGAGTGTATAGCCTCTGCGGGAAGGTTCCGGTTCTACGGGTTTAAGGAATATCTCTTTATACTCCCCTCCAAGCGCTTCCTGTGCCTTTCTGGTAAGCTCTTTTCCGATTATCAGGAGAAGCCTGCCCCCTGCCCTGTACTCATCAGGAAGCGTCTCAGGCTCAAGACGGAATGTTATTATATCCCGCCAGTTCTCATCCATTATCTTCCCTGTTGCGAAAGATATTGTAACAACCATGCCGCTTGTGAGACGTGATACATCAAATCTTATGGGAATGGCACCGCTGTCGCGGGCTGTATTAAAAAATATGGGTGCGATCTGGCTTCCCAGGATTATACCGCCTTTCCGCTTATTCGGGACTCCGGGGATATCCTCGCCTATCCACCACATAAGGGAGTTAATAGCTGATTTCCTGCTGCTACCCGTCCCTACGACATCTGCTGCAAAAGCGATGGGATAACCTTTCTTTTTAAACTCCCGCAGCTCGTCAAGCGCATTCGGGTAACGGTTCTCAAGCATGGATAGGGCATGTAATGGTATATCGGCGCGGGTTCCTGCGCGCGTTGAAGGTGAGAGGTCATCTGTATTTACTTCGCCCGGGACCTTAAAAACAGCAACTTTTATAGCCTCGGGTAGTTTGGGGCTTTCCGTGAACCATTCTGCTTGAGCCCAGCTCTCCATTGCCTTCCTTGCCCGCGTGTTCGTCCGTGCAAGCTCCTTTACCCTGTCAAAGAACCCAAATACCAGGATCGTGCCGGAAAGGGTGTGGGCGGCAGCGTCACCGAGTTCTTCATCTTCAAGCAGTTCGATAAGTGTCTCTATATTGTATCCGCCTTTCATCATTCCCAGCATCTGTACCGCCTGGAGTGGAGAAATCAACTTTGACTGTTTTTCCCGAAGCGCTATGCTTCTGAGTAATTTTGCCTTTTCAAGCGCAGCAGGATCTACACCCGGAGGTACGTTCTCTTTCAGGAGTTTTAGGATAAGTTCTTCTTTTCCTGAAGGCTGGTTAAGAACCATTTCTGCCAGGGCTTTTACTTCCTCGGAGTTTAACGGCAAAGGAGGAATTCCCTGTTTTTGCCTCTCTATAATATGTTGTTGATAAGCTTCAAGTATTGATGGAATCATCGTCCCCTTAAAGGTACTTGTGTTCTATTAATTTAACGATAATACTTTACTTTAAAGCATGGATTTATTAAATACTTAGCGAATTGCACGCAGTTGAATCCTATCCAATCGTATCCGGTCCCGCATGGCATTGAACGATGGCAGAAGATGCACGTATAGACCGGTAATAAGCATTAACGATGATATGAGGACCAGAGGAACAATGCGGTACTCCCTGATAAGCAGGAGAGTCAGGAAGAATGAATGGAATACGAGCGGGACCGAGAAGTTCATCCAGTCGAATTTATTGTCCTTTTTGAAGCTGCCTTTATTCAGATAAATATAACATGTGGAAAAAAAGAGCATTCCGATAAGTATAACAATGTGCACCGGCTGCGTCAGGTAATATACCCATATACTATCTAAAACGATAAGTACGACCAGGGATAAGACCATAGATAAGAACGGATAGAAATTCCTGAATTCCCGGACATACCTTAATTTATAAATGAAGTAAGAGAAGCCGAACACCACTATGAACCATGCAAAGAAATTGCCAAGCGGTACACCGAACCACATCCCATTCTCCCCCCATGTCCAGAATCCCTCCCGGATAGCGATAGCATCCATTGAGAGATCGATGTTCAACGCAAGCAGTGCTGCCATGAACGGTCTGGTTTTCTGCGCAGTATCCAGCTTGTCAACGGTTACCATGGCAGTATAAATTATTGCAGCCCAGCCAAAACCGATAGCAAGAGGAGCATCGAAGATCTTGATAAGGAAATCGCCATAGGTATAGTACCTGAATTGTATCATTGTAAGTACTTCCAGTAAAACGCCGTAGATGACAGCCACAACCAGTTCGATGACATATTGTTTCCCGCGCCTGCGGGCATGCAGGATGCAGATTATAAAAAGCGCTGCCATCAGGATTTCAAAGATTATTAAAGAAAATTGCATATTACGTGCCTCCCCGGATACCTGTCAGGCTCTTCAGATATTATCCAGCGCCTGCTCCATATCCGAAATGATATCTCCGGCATCCTCAAGTCCCACTGACAGGCGCACAAGCTCATCAGCTATCCCGTACCTGAGCCTGTTCTCTCGCGGCACCACCGAGTGCGTCATTGTGGCAGGATGCTGGATAAGCGTCTCTACATCTCCGAGGCTTATAGTAAGAGTGCACAGCTTCAGGGAATCAAGGAACACGGGTACGTCTTTTGCATCCTCGATCAGGAACGCTATCATGCCCCCGAATCCGCACATCTGTTTTCTTGCAAGGTCATACTGGGGATGGTTCTCAAGCCCCGGATAAATCACTTTGGCTATCTTTTCATGCTCCTGTAAAAACTTAGCAACAGCCATCGCGTTTGAATCATGCCTGTCCATCCTGACCGCCAGTGTCTTCATCCCGCGGGTAATGAGCCAGGAATTAAAAGGACTGAGCGCGCCTCCGATGTTCTTTGCTGTGTGCCTTGCCCTCTTTATGAACTCCGAGGTACCTGTAATGACCCCGCCGATGGTGTCCCCGTGACCGTTCAGGTATTTAGTTGCGCTGTGGATCACTACATCTGCACCGAGTGACAGCGGCTGCTGGAAATATGGCGTCATGAAGGTATTATCGATAAAAACCTTTGCTCCCCTGTCATGAGCTGCCTCCGAAACTGCTTTAATATCTGTCAGTTTCATTGTCGGATTCGCCGGGGTTTCAAAAAAAACAAGTTTTGTATTTTTACGGAAGGCTTTTTCAACATTGCCGATATCCGAGGTATCTACAAAGCTTACCTCCACTCCGAACTTCTTCAGGTTAACAAAAAGGTCATATGTGCTTCCGTAAATAACTTCTTCAACGATTACATGGTCGCCTGAGCTTACTTCCGTGAACACTGCCGCGCTGACGGCTGCCATACCCGAAGCCTGCGCCAGCGCCGCCTCCCCGCCTTCGAGGTCTGCAATCTTTTTCTCAAATATTTCTGTGGTTGGATTCAAGCCGCGGGAATACACGTAACCTTCTTCCTTTCCGCCCATCAATCTTCCTCCATGAGCAGCATTTTTGAATTTAAAAGGCGCTGTCTGGTAAATAGGAGCGGCGACAGGTACGGCTTCAGTCTTTTTCTCTCCTGCGTGAATAGCTCTTGTTGAAAATCCGGCTTTTTTCGGCTCCATAAGATATCATTTCCCTGTATCAGTTATATATTTTTAAGCTTTTCAAGAAAGTTACCATTAAATCGTCTTAATGCATTTTCCGAGATCAGAAACAAACTCATCAATCGCTTCTTCGCTCATGTGGGGCATGATTATAAGCCTCATTGCCCTTGGCGCGCGGGTTATCGATGTGAACCATCCCTTTTCACGAAGCTCTTTTCTCACCCGGTCAAGTTCAGGTACTTCCAGAGCCACGATGTTCATTACAGGATCGATGAGCGGCTGGACGCCGGATTCCCTGACCCCTTCAACAAGTCTCTCAGTCAGTCCCATGCACCTGTTCACGATCTTTGTGTACCCTTCCCTGCCCAGGTACATCATCACTGCATAAGCTGCTGCGGCTGCTGCCCCGCTCCGCGTGCCTGCAAGTGAGTGCTGCGCCCTTATGGTCAGGTACGGGGTATTGACTTCAAGAGGCGAAAGGCAGGTCTCTTCCCTGAACAGCAGACCTCCGGCAGGTATTGTGGACATGCCCATCTTATGGGGGTCGGCTGTTATTGATGCCACTCCATCTACAGAAAAATCAAAATCGTATTTTTTACCAAGGAACGGGATAACGAACGCGCCAAAAGCTGCATCCACATGCAAGAACAGTTCATGGGATTCGGTTATCTCTGCAA
This sequence comes from Candidatus Methanoperedens nitratireducens, assembly GCF_900196725.1. GTDB lineage: Archaea > Halobacteriota > Methanosarcinia > Methanosarcinales > Methanoperedenaceae > Methanoperedens > Methanoperedens nitroreducens_A. The sequence goes on from NZ_FZMP01000037.1 coordinate 13,082, forward strand.
GTTCATCTATCGGGTCTATCTGCCCGAACTCTGTCGAGCCTGCGATACCGACAAGAGCCACGGTATTATTATCAATAAGGCTCTCCACAGAGTTTAAATCGACCTTGAATTCCCTGTCCATCTCGGCTTTTCTTAATTCTATCCCCAGCAGGTCTGCGGTCTTGTCGAACGAAAAATGGGCCGAAGCGGGAATGACCACATTAGGATGCTTTTTCCCTGCAATATTCCTGGCAGTCCGCAGCGCCTGGATATTGGACTCAGTGCCTCCTGTCGTTATATATCCGTACGTTTCCGGGCAGCCCAGCAGGCTTCCCATGAGCCTGATCACCTTCTCTTCAAGTTCTTTTGTTCCCGAGAACAGGCCGAAGTCACCAAGATTTGATTCGATGAACTGCATATGGGCTTTTACGGCTATCGGATGCGGTCTCGTGCACATCGCGCTCAGCACTTTATCGTATGAGGTATCCTTCAGCCTGGCTGAGTTCAATAACGATAGCACTTCTTTTTCAGAAAGCCCTTTCGGATTCATAGGCTAATGACAAGAATACCTGTTAATAAAGTTTTTAGTTTTTCCGAACACTTAGTTTTATATCGGTTGGTAGCATTGCTTAGTACGTGAAACACTTGATAAATTCCTCCTGGAATAAACATTGCAACATAAAAGACCTAATACACTCAAGAACCATAAGATAGTTTTGGAATATCTCGATAAATTCACAAACCCGGCTCTTACCTGATCAATCGGGGAATTTGATATAGGGCTTGTCATTTCAATTGTAATTGAGATGTGTAGAATCCGGTGAAAAATATGTTATCTTTAACCGTTAATATCGTTCTCGTCGATGCCATTCATTTTATCCTGGGTTCAATTCCAGTTATCATTTCCATGCGGGCTTTTTTGAAAACAAGAATTCCTGCCATGTTGTATCTTACTGTTGGTTTCACCTATATAAAAGCTAATTAATATGAATTCAAAAAAGAAAAATGAAGAAGCATTTATTGAGCTTCTGGCAGATAAGTATTCAAGAGAGATAATGAGTCTTACCACCTGGAAGGAATGCTCTCCCCTGGAGTTGAGTCAGGAGCTTAATATACCTCTTGCAACCGTGTACAGGAGAATAAAGCTTCTGCAGGATTCTATGCTAATACAGAATGTTAAGACTATTATAAATTTCTCAGGTAACGAAGAGAAGTACTACCGCTGTGTACTCCGTGAGGCTACAGTGCATTTCAGAGATGGGAAGCTATCAATCAATCTCAGGAAGGAGAGCTACACTGAAAAAGTTATCAGGCTGTGGAAAAGGCTCGCCAGACCGGAGGGCTAATGTTGCACCGTCGTGACTAAAATAATCAGCCTGCACTGTAACCGAGTATTGGTTGAAAATATATTTTTCAGTGTTTTGATGTTAATGATAATAATGATTATTCTCTCCTGTGATAATGGATTATTCCCTTTATAATCTATAGAGTTATGAATAGACAAGGAAAGTATGTAGAAGGTTCAACAGCCTTTTTACATATGTTGGTGGATAGACATAGTATATATATTCAGATTATGAAGAATGAAAAAGAAATACCGATAGATTTACGAGGGGGTAACAACTATGATTATTGTAACTAACAGAGAATAGAGAGGGTTCACCTGCAAAAACTGCAAAATGAGCGTACACATTAAAACGAAGTACCTATCCCTGAAAAAACGTCCGCTATGAATGGATTTTAAGGGATAGGCGGCTTATATATTCATTTAGGGTCTATTAATGCTTTCTATAAACAAATTCTCTGTAAAGTCCCGAAACCTTTGGTTTTATATTCATTATCTCCTGTCCAAACAATCTTCTATCTAACGGCATCAATCCCGTATCTTGCAGTAAATTTATCTGCTGTGTTCCTTCCTCCAAGTATCTGCGGAGATTTGACGCCTGTGGCTATGACCATAGTCCTCATAACGTTCTCCATAGAGGGCTCTACCATGGCTCCCCAGATCAATTTTGCCCTGGGGTCAATACGGTTATGAAGTTCGTTAACCACGCTTCTTGCTTCTGCCAGTGTCATATCAGGACCGCCAACGACATTAACAAGAGCGGCATTTGCTCCTAAAATATCAACATCAAGCAGAGGACTCCGAAGTGCCCTGTTTATTGATTCGTTCGCCTTGTTCTCACCTTCTGCTTCGCCTAAACCTATCATTGCCATGCCGCTTTTCTGCAATATCACTCTTACATCGGCAAAATCAAGATTGACAAGGCCGGGTTTGGTGATCAGTTCAGTTATCCCTTTGACCGCTCGCATTAAGACCTCATCGCATACTTTAAACGCCGCATGAAGTGGCATTTGAGGGACTATTTCAAGTAATTTGTCATTAGGAACCACTATCACAGTATCAGCTACATTGCGCAGTCTCTCAAGACCAGCTTGCGCATTGCTCATACGTATCACTCCTTCTGCCGTAAATGGCATTGTGACGACAGCTATTGTAAGAGCTCCTGCATGCCAGGCAGCTTCAGCCACGATCGGTGCCGCGCCTGTGCCAGTTCCACCGCCAAGACCGCATGTCACAAAAACCATATCTGCATTTTTGACCGCGTTCTCTATCTGGGTTTTTGATTCCTGTGCCGCATACTGACCTATTTCCGGTACACTTCCCGCACCAAGCCCTCTGGTCTTATGCCTTCCTATCAGGATCTTATTTCGGACTTTAATATCCAGGAGATGTTGAGCATCGGTATTGATTGCGTACAATTCTGCCCCTGTTATTCCTTCTTCGGATAATCTCTGAATGGTATTTGAGCCTGACCCGCCGCATCCGATTACCACAATATTTATTTTTAATCCCTGCAAGACCTCCAGAAGTTCTTCATCTGTTTCCTCTGCAACGGGCGTCGCGGTCGTCCTGGTTCTTGAAATTGCCTCAGTTACTATTGAATTCATTTTTTACTCCCGACTCTTTCATCAAGATCAATTTATTGCTTGTTTATTTTCATATACCATTTCCTGATTTATAGTTTTCCCATCCGAGCCGAGTTCTTAGCCTGTTCTTATATTCTTATATACCCTCCAACCCCGGTTCTCTCGCTCTTGTTATTTCAATTCATTTGTCGTACACCCTGCAAATGATTGCTTTACCACGCATTAACGTTAGTGTCCGGCGACCTGCTGGGGTAA
>NZ_FZMP01000084.1 GCF_900196725.1 Candidatus Methanoperedens nitratireducens
GGAGTCGCCAGATGGCACATTTTTATCTGGATTCTTCAGTCTGAGATCTATGCTTGCTGATTCTAACGAGTTGGTAACTGATGTGGCTGCGTGCAGAATCACATTCAGTGTGTCTTGAAAACTATACGTTGTACCTTCAGGTAATTTTATTATGTTTGTTTTACTCAATAACTCTGAGGTCATGGCCATTATATCAAGAGGTTGTATATTCATGATCATGACCTCAAATATCAACCGCTTAAAAACATCATCTGAGGATGATTCACTTTAAAATAGATGTGCTGATATTTCATTCACTCGGAAGTAGAGCTATTCGGAAGTACTGCTGATGCCAAAGACTATTTTTACAACTAACCTGAATTAGATAATGATGGTGGAACAAAAGCAACTTAAACTCGATGACTATATCTCTTTAGATGAAAGGGAGCATTTTCTCTCAGAGCTGCACCGGTTCCTTGTATGGGTTGGCGAACCGCTGCCTGATGAAGTTGAAGTAAACGGGGAGACTATAAAACTCCATGAACTCATCTGGCGCTGCATACATAAAGCAGAGCTTTCCGGGCAGGAGAAAGAGCGCCTGATGGAGCTTGTACGCCTGCTTGAGACAAAAGAAAAACACGATGAGGAAGTCCTGCAAAGAGCCAATCTCACACACGAGGAGGCAAAGAGATTATACCATGAATCCGCTGCCCTTATCCGGGCTATTATGGACTTGAGGGAATGTGAAGCCGGAAAGGTAAAATTGAAAGAGTCCGGCGAGGGGGTCAGGCAGAAGATTGATGATGCAAAAAGATGGCTGGTTTTTTTAAAAGGCGTGGGTAAAAAATTCAGTTAGAAAACAATAAGTAAGAGCGCAACAATATATCTAATTATGGGGGATAATGAAGATTTAGAAAAAATTGATGAGATGATAAAGGAAGAGGAGAAAAAAAGCCCTGCGAAAAATGTCCTTGTATGTCCTGTATGCAATTCAACCGATGTTGTGTACTATATCGGGGGAGAACTTGGCTACCAGTACAGGTGCAAGAACTGCGGATACACAGGCGCGTTCATTCTTGAAAAATAAAAGCTCAAAGTGCTACACGTGCAGATCCCCCTCCTTTGCGTCCTGGAAGTTCTTTATACCATACAGGCTCTGTCGCGCATCCTTGAAGTAAAACCGCTCCTCAAGGATATCTTTCTTCTTTAACCTGTCCAGCGCATATCTGACGGTCCTGGGTGGCAAATAGCTTTCCCTTGTGATATCTTTCTGCGTCAATAGTCCGCCCTTCTCAAGTATCTTAAAAACAAGTTTTGCTGAGGGAGGGAGGTTCTCGATCCTGATATCTATGTTCACAATCGGTACACTTTCTTTTTTAGAGCCGCTTTTCGCGGTGGCAAAGACGATCCCTCATTTGGTAGTCACCACAGCAGTTAACGGTGTTAACTCATATATAGGTTTCGGAACCACGCTATCTTTTCCCTCTCAACTTCAGGTAAGCCTCATAGCCAGTCAGGACAATAGCCCCAAGACCGAGCAAAATAATTACGAGATGTATTAATATCCCCAGGATCGGCAGGTTAATCCCGATAACTACTATCAATAGCCCGATAGCAAGTATCAGAGCCTTATGCCATGTCTCTTTTTTCAGTCTTCCCAGTACGTACCGTCCTATCCAGAGCCCAACAAAAATCCTGCTCACATATACTGCAATAATCCATATTACTATCAATACCAAACCCAGAGGTATCCCGATAATAGTTATCAGGAGTATCACAGCAACTATAGGCGCTATGATCAGGAACAGGATTCCCCATAAGATATTTTTTAATGGCTTAATAGAGACGTTATCAGAAATCTTCCGGGTTATCTGCGGAGCTATGGTCAGGAGCACTATCCCTGTCAATAAAAGCCAGAAATACGATAGTATTATGCCGACTATTCCTGATAAGAAACCTTTCCTCTCTGACTCAGGCGTCTCTTTGTGGATAGTCTTCCCGGAAATAGTTCCAGAGATCTGCGCAGGTCCCGGGGCTGTATATTCAAGATTCCCGCCTATTTTTGCGCCGGGCAGGATTCTCAGTTCATTACTGATATTCACCGTCACATTGCCTGCCGTTGTACCCTTCATTTCCATATTCGAGGCGCCGCCGTTGATGTTCCCGTTTACCATTCCCTCAATGGCTGCATTGCCGGCGCCTATGGTCAGATCCCTATTTACTCTTGCGCCTCTCCCTAATACGAGGTCGCCGCCAAAGACAAGAGCATTATCCCCGACATTCCCGTCAAGTGAAATAGTGCCGCCTGCTATCCTTATATCATTTGCGATATTGCCATTGACCAAAACCGAACCTCCGAAAGCCGCAAGACTTCCGTTCACGGTCCCATTTACTCTTATTTCACCTGCAGCAGCGACGAGGTCTCCATTAATAGTACCTTCCACGATTATTGAACTTCCTGCCAAGTAAAGGTCATCGTTTATTACCTGGTCTTTTGTGATTACCAGTCTCTCCCCTGCCCTGAATTCTGAGGCGCTCGCTGCTAATGAATATGCAAATAAAATAATAATCAAAGTAACGAAAAACCTGATGGAATATTTTAATATCATACCACTCACCATTCAAAATAGGTTCATGATAGTATTAAAAGCTCTGCCATGCCCGTATCTATGAGAAGCCTGTTATAAACAGTAAAAACTAAAATTAAATTTAATAAATCCTAGTAAACTGAATTAAACCAGAAAAACTCTCGCTATTTTTATATTATCTAACTATTAATATTTCATCAATATATCGGTGGAGATATGAAAACAAAAACCTGCAATATCTTTTACAGAGGGAAAGCCCCTGGAAGAGCAATAGGAATAACTATGCTGGTATTATTACTGGCAGGAAATGCAAGTGCGCTGTATGATAGCGAAGCACAATCCTTTCTCGGCATTATCAATAACTACCGTGCACAGAATAATCTTGGACCTCTCAGTATCGATGCTGCGCTCCAGGATAGCGCAAACTGGATGAGCAATGATATGCTCACAAGTTGCATCGCCGGAAGGTATACCTGCTCTCATACGGATTCGACCGGGCGCACGTTCGACCAGCGTCTCAGGGACTTCGGTTATCCTGCAGGCACAACCGCCTCTGCAGGGGAGAACTTAGCCTGGGGATATAACGGCGGAGCGACTACAGCGCAGCAGGTATTTAATCTCTGGAAGAACAGCCCCGGTCATAATGCAAACATGCTCGGCAGTTCCTACGTAGCAATAGGGATCTCACGCGGCTGCAGCGGCGGCAATTGCGCATGGGTGACAGATTTTGGGAGCAAGATCGTGAAGCCTTACAATCCGACACCGACTCCTACCCCATCTCCAACTCAGACACCTGCGCCGGCTCCAACGCCAACTCCAGCCCCGACCCCGATTCCAACTTTAACCCCGAGTCCAACCCCCATACCGGCAGCCGGCAGTATCTCCGGGTATAGTATCAACGATATCAACGGGAATGGAAAATGGGATACGGGAGAAAAAGGTCTGCAAGGATGGACCATCAAATTGACCGGCACAAGTAAAGAAGGCACGTACATCAAAAAAGAGATGCTCACCGATACCGCAGGATTCTATAAGTTCCAAAATATTCCTGCAGGAAGATACACAATTAGCGAGAGACTTAATGAAGGCTTTGTACCAACCGGCTCTTCCATTTATATAATCTCGCTGGCTGTCGGCGGGGATTCGGTAAATAACAATTTCATGGCAAAGAATATCAATTTTTGATTTTTTACAATATCTTATGAAAGCGAAAGCTTTTATTACAGAACTGCATTAAGAAGAAAACCTTTTAATAACTTATGATCAAAGAGGATTAATATGAGATGGCAAGGCAAACCAGGACGCAAATATACAGGCGGCAGGATAATACGCTCAAGAGCCAAAAAGCGATTTGAACTCGGCGGTGAGGATACAAATACCCTTCTTGGCGAAACTAACAGGAAGACAGCAAAAATCATGGGCGGATGTAAGAAAGTACGGCTTTTAAAGGCGAACACAGCAATAGTTACAGACCCTAAGACAAAAATCTCAAAGACTGTAAAGATACAGACCGTATCGGGAAATCCTGCCAACATACACTACATCAGGCGAAATATCCTGACAAAAGGTGCGATAATCAAAACAGAGCTCGGGAGCGCCCGCATCACAAACAGGCCTGGGCAGGAAGGCAGCGTGAACGCGGTGCTTATTCCCAGTACTGCTTAAAAGTCACCCACAGCTCTGGCAGTTGCTCCTGCAATAACTCGTTCGAGGCGCATGCCTCAAGCTTTTTTCTTTTTTCAAGAGACCGGGACAGCGGTCTTCCGAGAAGCTTTTTAATTCTTACTTCGTAATCCGCAAGATGCCCGAGATCATCATTTTCAAGCGCTTTTATAATCGCCTTACCCGCCATCTCCCCCGCGAGCATCGCGTTATTGATACCCGCGCCCGTGACCGGGTCAGCCATACCCGCACTGTCGCCGACAAGCAGCGTGTTCCCGAAGCAAAGTCGCTCGCGCAGCCCGCCAACCGGCAGGGCGCCTGTAATATACTCTGTTTTCGTGCCGCCAAGCCGCTTTGCAACTGGCGAATTATCGATAAAATCATCCAGATATGAACGAGGGGATTTTCCTTTCGTGATACCAACACCCACTTTCGCTGAGCCCCCCCCTGTGGGGTAAATCCATACATACCCGCCGGGCGCGTAATCGGCATTAAAAAATATCTCGCACATCCCGGGTATAAGCTCTATCCCTTTTAAGTGGTACTGCGCACAGACCGCGAACCTCTGCTGCTGCAATCCCAGAAGCGACGCCGTTTTTGAGAAAACGCCATCTGCACCAACGATTATTTTTCCATCTGTAGTTTCATCACGGAACTTAACCCCGTCTGGAAAATTCCTCTCCAATGGCGAATTCCATTTAATCTCCGCGCCGGACGCTTTTGCTTCCAAAGCAAGGGACATATCAAACCGCGGCCTGTCCACCACGAAGCCGTTCAGCTCAAAATCGTGGAAAGAAAGGTCGGGAAAATAAGTACGCATTTTTGTAATCTTTGACTGGATAACAGAGTCATCGGGTAAGTCCGTATTAATCGTATTGCTGATGTATCCTGCACACGGCGACCTGCACGATGCGTTCTTTTCCAGTGTCAGTATGCGATATCCGGCATGCGCCACTGCTGCCGCGGTAACAGAACCGGCAGGTCCGGCGCCAACGACAATAACATCGTATTCCATCAGCGATAAACCCATTCTGGAGAGTAATACTTCGGCTTGAGGCTGTCAGTGAATTCTTTTTCTTTCCTGCTGAGGTTCCCCGGTTTTAACCGGACATGGAAGCGCTCCTCGAATTTTCTTTTCATGATATCCCTGACCTCCTCCATATCACGCTGCTCCCCAAGCTCGCGATCAAGCCATGTAAGCCCTTCCTTGACCGATGCTATCTTTTTATCCATGAACTTCTCCCTGGGTATATTCGATATCCGAAGCATCTCCTCAATATCAAAATCAAGAAGCAATGTCCCGTTCTGGAGCAGCTTTCCTTCCCAGCGCGTCTGGGCATTGCCCGATATTTTCTTGTTATCCACAACAACATCATTGATCGGGCGGAACGCAGCGTTCAAGCCGTAGTGGATGAGAGTATCTATAAGTACGCCGCATATCTGTTTGTACGATTCGATAATATCAAGCGGGAAAAGGTCATTGTCTATCGTCCCGACAACTCCGTAATTTATCTGCCTGCACCTGTCATCAGAGAACGCTATCCCGCCCCCGCTTATCCGCCGCGTTATGGTGTAATCCTTACACATGGCAAGGTTCAATTCCACATCCGCCTTCTGGAAAAACCCCAGGATTATGGATTTTTTCGGCGTCCAGAAAAAGAAGGTATTTCCTTCATCCCCCTTCAATACGGCTTCGTCCATCGCCATCATGTCGCGTATGTCCACAAGCCCGAAATCTATGAACCGCCATTCTTCCATATTATCCCTCCAGTGCTTTCATTATAGACTCTGTAAAATCAGCCGGGGATGTGCCTGGCGATTGTATCTTCTCTGTTTTATAGGTCTCTTCGATATTTTTCCGGAGATCTTCGCGGTTTGCAGGAACACCTTTTAACCGCTCGCTCACTTTGAAGATAGCCTCCTCGGGGAACAGGAAAAAATCTCCTGATATCGTAATATCTTTAACAATGCCATTCTCCATCGTCACAAATGACCTGATAAGCCCGCCTCTTGATTTATGGATGCCTTGTTTTGTTTTTGATAAATCCATCATAACAATCCTGCATTCGGAAATGGCATGATGATATAAAAAAATACCGCAGCATGGTTAATCCTTAACGGTGTTTAAATTTACTCTCTCGTTTTCCTCTCCCTCAACCAGCCCACAAGTGGCGGCACCCAGCAGAGATTCACAGCGATGGTCTCAAGCGCCGTGTATATCTGCGTCGTGGGACTGAACCCCAGCAACCGGGCCCCAAGCAATCCTGCAGGGGCAATCAGAATGATTTGCAGGCTTGCCAGCATCACCGGATGGCGTGTATATTGTTTGACAGCTTTTAGCCATGAACCTTCTTTTTTCCGGAGAAATAACAAGCCTGAGACGCTCGCTCCTATCTGGTCGCTCATGGCATAAAAATAGCGGTATGAACAGTAGCTTGCCCCATCCGTAGGCTTCGGACATTGAACTTTCAGCCTTGCGTATGCGCTGGCGGATGGAATAGGCTCCTGTCTATATAAAGCAGCCATCTAAATGTTCTGTTATACAAGCTATCAAAACCGTAGCCCTGCATGCTTATTTCGTTCCGAATAGCTTTAATATGCATGCGAACGTAAGTACAGGATGAAGGGGGCATGAATAAATGGATATATTTGAAGTACTGACAGCAATCATCAAAAGAAAGATAATACTTATGCGTACGGGTATCAATGAATATGAAGCCCTGATAAAGGCTGAACTTGATATATCCAGCGAATATCACATACCACTGCTTGATATACAAAAGTTAGTGGGCCAATAAGACGTTTGGGATTGAAATCCTGTAGCGTTCTGACCGATGTTCTGGATATAATCGGTATAGGTTGGACTATCCATTTAAACCAGGACTTTAAAACACAAAGTTTTATTTCACGGTGAATACATACCTTCATAATGGGGACTGTATTATGGTTACGTTAACACTTGACAAAATTTTTAATCCCAAAAGTATTGCCGTAGTCGGAGCCAGCAATGAGGAAGGCACCGTCGGGTACATATTAATGAAAAATCTTACAGAACTGGGGTATAAGGGGGGTGTTTATCCCGTAAATATTCATAAATCTGAAGTGCTTGGAATTAAAGCATACCCTTCAGTAGAGCAGATTCCGGAAGTCGTTGACCTTGCTATTATAGCCACCCCGGCTAAAACTGTTCCTGATGTGTTAGAGCAGTGTGGAAAAGCCGCAATTGCAGGAATTATCATTATATCGGCCGGCTTTAAAGAGATAGGACCTCCAGGCAAAGCATTAGAGGACAGGATTATTGAGATAAAGAAAAAATATGCTTTGCAGATCATAGGACCCAACTGCCTGGGCATAATCCATCCGGATATCAACCTTAATGCAACTTTTATACCCAAGACAATAAAATCCGGCAGTATCGCTTTTATTTCCCAGAGCGGCGCACTGGGCTCGGCAATCCTGGACATAGCTACCCATGAGAACATCGGCTTTAGCAACTTCGTTTCCGTAGGTTCCATGATCGATGTTGATTTCGGGGACCTGATAGATTACTTCGGCACAGACCCGAAAACGATGAGCATACTGATGTATATCGAAGGGATAACCAGCGCCAGGAAATTCATCAGCGCTGCAAGGCATTTTGCAAGAACGAAACCTATCATAGTTATAAAGGCGGGCAGGTTCATCGAAAGCGCAAAAGCAGCAGCCTCGCATACGGGCGCACTTACCGGGGAGGACATGGTTTATGATGCAGCCTTTAAACGTGCAGGGGCGGTACGTGTCGAAGAAATAGGAGACCTGTTCAACTGCGCTGAAGCCCTTGGCAGGCAGCCGCTTCCGAGGGGACCGAACCTCGCAATAATCACTAACGCAGGTGGTCCCGGTGTAATGGCGGCAGATGCAACTATAGCCAGAGGGGGAAAGCTGGCAAGATTAAGCTCCATAACAATAGAAACGCTTAATGCGATTTTGCCTCCCTACTGGAGCCGGAGCAATCCGATAGACATACTAGGGGATGCAAAAGCCGACAGGTACCGGGCTGCTGTGGAAGCGTGCTTCAGGGATGAGAATGTCGACGGTATTTTGATAATATACACCCCCCAGGGCGGGTCTATCCCGGCTGAGATTGCAGAAAGCATAGTGGATATGTGCAGGGCTGAGGGATTCTGCAAGACATACCTGACGTCATTCATGGGTTATGAGGATGTGGAAGAGGCTAACTACATTTTTACTCAAAACGGCATTCCCACCTACTACACACCGGAGCAGGCGGTCGCGACGTTCATGTATATGTACCAGTACAAGCGCAACCTCGAATTGCTCTACGAGACACCTGCAGAACTGCCTGTCGATAGTGTTCCGCCCAAGCGTCCCGTAACAATGACCATTAGAAACGCCGCAAGGGAAAACCGCGAAATATTGACCGAAGCCGAAACCAAGCAAATCCTTGACCATTACAATATCCCGGTCGTTAAAACAATGATCGCAAGGACCGCTGATGAAGCTGTTATCCATGCCTTGCAGATAGGCTATCCTGTAGTCCTTAAAATCCTCTCGCCCCAGGTCATTCATAAAACAGATGCAGGAGGGGTAGCACTTGGCATAAATTCCGAGACCGGCGTCAGGGAAGCTTTTGATACGATCATCCGCCGCGTCAAGGAATATAATCCCGGGGCGCAAATCCAGGGTGTTACCGTGCAGCGTATGATAAGGGCGAAGGGTTATGAACTTATTCTGGGCGCAAGGACAGACCCGCTTTTCGGTCCGGTGGTCATGTTCGGGAGGGGCGGCATCGACGTTGAGCTTTACAGGGATGTTTCTATCGGGCTCCCGCCGCTGAACCAGACATTAGTCAGGAGAATGATGGAGGATACAAAAGTTTACCAGCTCTTAAAAGGTTACAGGGACCTGCCGCCGGCGAATATAGTGCTCCTTGAGGAAATAATGGTGCGCTTTTCGCAGATGCTGGTTGATTTCCCGCAGCTTAAAGAGATCGAGATAAACCCGCTGCTGATAGACCAGAAAGAGGCTTTTGCTCTTGATGCCCGCGCTGTGATAGATAAGGGTCGCGTATTTGCGAAATTTGAGCCGTATGCGCATCTGGTGATAAGCCCGTATCCTGAAAAGTACAAGACTTTCTGGAAGCTGCGTAACGGGCGGACTGTTCTCCTGCGACCGATCAAACCTGAGGATGAACCCCTGTGGCTTGAAATGCTCAGGAATGCCTCCGAAGAGACCATACGTTACAGGTTCTTTGAAACGATCAAGGTACCTCTGGCGCATGAGTTCAGCGCCCGTTACACTAATATTGATTATGACAGGGAGATAGCAATAGTGGCAGAACTGGAAGAGGATGTACAAAGGAAGATGCTGGGCGCAGTAAGGCTTTTTGTTGAACCGGACGGGAAGACAGGCGAAATAGTTTTTGCTGTCGCCGATCCCTGGCAGGGGCAGGGACTGGGATTGAAACTCGTGGACTATATAATTGAGATAAGTAAAGATAAAAATCTTGAAACGATCCATGCGGTAATGCTGCAGGATAACTACAGAGCTATCGGGCTTATGAAGGATATGGGGTTTAACCTTGAATTCCCGGGTGACGGTACTGTGAAAGCCATCCTCAACCTGAAAGAGGAAGAAAAAGCAGCGAACGAGTGAAAAGCCTGCAAAGAACCTGCAAAGAGGTTAACCTCTTGAGCTTTCGGGTTATCTTACGCCCCTGACTGCATGGCAGACCTGTTTCCCCAGTTCGGTCAGTGAGTATTTTTCACCTTCGTGTGCCAGCAGCTTTTTCTCCACAAGTTCTTTTATGCTCTTGTCTGTGCCGACAATACGGGTCGTTTTGGCTATGGTCGCGCTATCCATGGGACCTTTTGAGTCCAGTACGGAAAGTATCTTGTTCGATTTATTGTTGCTTGTAACAAACCCTATTAGTTCTTCCATAGATATTATAACGACCTCAATTGAGATAACTTTATTGCATCTGAGTGCAATATAACCGCGGCGGACTAGCCCGGGTAACTCGGCGTTACCTGTAACCCGAAACCGTCGATAGCGGGGGGCGAAGCCAAGGGAAGAAGTTTTAACTGTTGTCCAACCCGCAATTCTACTGTGAAACCCCGTCCTGTGGGGCTGGCGTCGGTACAGAGGCTTTTCTGAAGGAAGGTTTTTGTATCTTAATCATGGACAAAGGTCCAGGCCCGGAAGGGAGCACACCGCCCGTGAACAACCATCGCTCACGGGGGCGCGGGGCGGAGGCGAAGCTGCGAACCACTGGGCAATGGAAGAAGCTACGACCCGAGGCGTGCCCGCTACTTTTCATCTTATATTCCGGCTGATAGAATATCGTATGTGGCTGTTCCTTCATATGAAATAACATGAAACTAAAATCGTGCCAGCAAAACTTTATATGACATAAGTTATTCATTCTATAGTGGGTGAAAATAAATAGATAAAGGGGGGCAGAATATGACATCATATGAAGAAACAATAAAAGATATAGAAAATACAATGGGAACAGTTCCAGGATTTATGAGGGGCATACCGCCGGATGTATTAGTCCATGAATGGCCAGTATTTAAAAAATATAATCTTGGAGAGACAAAGATACCTGCTAAATACAAGGATCTCATAGGACTGGCAGTTGCAGCAGCAATAAAATGTCCATATTGCCAGTTATTCCATAAAGAAGCTGCGAAGATGAGCGGAGCCACAGATGAAGAGCTTGCAGAACTTGCATATTTAGCAAAAGACACTGCGGGATGGAGTGCAGCTATTCATGCACAGCATTATAACTACGAAACTTTCGAGAAAGAAGTAAGCCGGATGAAGGAATATTTGAAAGCGAAAATGGCAGAGAAGTAGTTTTCAATTTTCATTTTCCTTTTCATTTTCCTTTTCATTTTCCTTTTTATTTTTCTTTTCTTTTAAGTTACCAATAATTTATAGCAGATGCTGATAAACCACCAGTACGCATCTACCGGATAAGTAAAAAGTGTTATATAGCAAACAGGAAATAAGGAAATACCCCAAAAGCTATTTTTTGGATGCCGATGATCCTGTAATCGCTGACGAGATAGCCAAGCCCGGTATGGCGCAGGGTTGCTAACCCTGTGTTCCCACAAGGAACTCGGGGGTTCAAGTCCCCCTCTCGTCGCTTATTTTTCTGACAGATAAATGAAACTGTAAATATTGACTGCAACGGTACTAACACCAAAGATTTTGAAAATTTTAAACCAAGAAAGAATGTAAATATGGGCAGTTGGGAGTGGGGTTGGAGTGTATTAAAAAAAGTTTTTCCCTGCCCATAAGTAGATAGTACAATCTTAATCTATATAAAAGTAACGAGGAGGGGAAGTAAATTTTCCCCCGATGATTCCCCACTCCCCAACCTGCTCCCCTATCTAAAATAAACAAGACTCGTCTATTTTTAGACAATTATATGTTATCACTGCTGGTATTTAAAAGTTTCTACCTTTTTCGGGTAGAGGCATTGCGAAAGCAGGGGATAAGTGCGGATGCTACCATGTCTTCCATAGTTTTGTTTAAATTTATCAGTGGTGGCTGTTTTACCGACTAAGCCCTTGTCCTGCTTTCCATTTGTAATCTGAACCATCAAAGAGCTTAACTTATGCCAGCCGTTTTTTGACAGTTAACGAAATAAGGCATTTAATTTATCAATGCTTTATATGCTCCTACCTGTAGAAACCTCCCTTGTTTGTATGTTTTATTTTGATAACGCCTCTTTTGCCTGCCCATTCTGCACAGGAATATTGTATTGTCCTCTATGTGAGTTCCACCTTTCTGTCTTGGAACAAGATGATGTTTTACGAAATACTTTTTGTCCAGTATTCTTTTACAATTTGGGCATTCCAGTGTTTTTTCGGATAGAGGTTCCATTTTCAGCGTATTTTTAAACGATTTCTTCTATGTTCAAAGTGTACACTTTTTGGGGGTTCACTCCATAATATAATTATAACATCCTGTTATTAAATCCTTTACTTCCTGCTCGTTGAATAAGCAGTATTGCCGACAGCCGCCCCGCCACCCGCCCCTCAAGCACGGCACGCAGTGCGCCCCTGGAATTGTCGATTTTCTATCTCATAATCATCATAATATCATGGAAAACCTTATATCTCCAGAGGGATAACATCTACCACTTGTTTAATATTAGATAGATATGGTCTGGCTTCGTAATCCGAAGAAAAAAATCCAAGATATTCTGATAAAAATCGGAAAGGGTCGAGTAAGTGAGGCTGATATGGCGTCCCTCATGGAATTACTCGGTAAGCAACCGTCCGCAGTACCTGAGGTTATAGAGGTGCTTGCTGATATTTTAAAAAGGGAAAATACAGACGCATACAATGCAGCTATTACGGGTTTAAGTATAATAGCTGAAAAAGAGCCTGAACTGGTAGCCGGCTACCTGGATGCGATTATGGGCTGCATACGGAGAGGGGAAAAAGAATTCCCCGATGACTGGATTCTGGACTCGCTTGATATTCTGATTAAAATCTCTCAAAAATGTCCTGAGAGGATGGGCATTGCGGTACCCGATCTGATTATGTGCCTTGAAAACATAAGCACGGCTGTCAGGGAGAAGTCTTATTTCCTTCTAGCCCTCCTGGCAATTATGAGACCTGAGGTATTCAGGGGTCACTCAAAAGAACTGGTTCGAGTTCTCAACGGTCTTAACATAGATGAGAGGATCTACGCATGCAGACTAATAAAGAAAATCGCTGAGAGAGACCCGAAAATAGTAGAGGATACATATGATGTTCTGGAGGATATGCACCTTAACCATATAGATAGCAATCTGCGTTCTGAGGCTGCATATGCCGTAGAGAAGTTAAAAGTTAAAGAAAAAATCATTAAAAAATCAAGGATTAAGGCGAATAAGATATCCGCAGAAAAGAGAGAAAAAATCAGGGCAGGCTATCTCATAAAAGATGAGTCTGGAGCTTCGAATATACCTTTTTCTGAACTTGCTAACCTTATAGTTCCTAATGAAAAAGATATGAAAGATATACTGAAAGGGCTTGGGCTTAATCATTTGATCAGCAAGAAATAGAGATAAAAATAGAATTATATTTAATAACGTACAATTTATGATACAATGGTATGGGACTCCACAGCATCAAAAACGGACTTAAGCATATAGCAGATGAATGATAAATTGAGTATAAGGAGTGATGAGATGAAACAAAGCAAAATTAATAACATCCTGAAGTTAGTAATAAGCGTAATCGTTTGCCTGTTCGCAGGTTTTATTGGTTCGGTTTTCACATTCCCCTCTATCCCAACCTGGTATGCTGCTCTGACAAAACCATTATTTAATCCGCCTTACTGGATTTTTGCCCCGGTCTGGACGATTCTCTTTATTCTGATGGGTATATCCCTGTATCTGGTCTGGAATAAAGGGCTGCAAGATAAAAAAGTAAAGATTTCCCTGTTCATATTTGGCGTACAGCTAGTGTTGAATGTACTGTGGTCGTTCCTGTTCTTCGGGCTGCATTCTCCGTTTTACGCCTTTTTGGAGATAATTATACTCTGGGCAGCAATCGTGCTTACGATCGTGAATTTTTTCAAGATTTCCAGGACAGCGGGCTTGCTTCTTCTTCCTTATATACTCTGGGTAAGTTTTGCTGCGATTCTCAATTTTTCTATATGGAGGCTGAATCCTTAATTATGAATTTATGTATGTAAAAAAATCGAAAAACAAATACACCGGCTGTATGCTTGGCGCCGCCATCGGAGATGCCCTTGGCAAGCAGAATGAAGGTCTCAGCAGGAAGGAAATCCCCCACAGGGTGACGGATTACGGAAAAACCCCTGAAAGAAGGCCGGGCGGAAAACTCAGGGCGGGGCAATATACTGATGATACTGAACAGATGGTTATCCTGTCGCAATCTCTGATCGAATGCGGCAGGCTCGATGTAGATGACTTCGCGGGCAGGATAGCGCGGTGGGGCGCTGAAGCACAATTAGACCCTGTCAGAAAATCCCTTATCGGACCTTCAAGCTCAGTCGCTATAGCTCAATTGAACTCAGGCGTAAGCTGGAAGGAATCAGGGAGCGACATCCCATCATGCGGCTCTGCCATGAGGGTTGCGCCTATCGGGCTTTTTTATAAGAAGCTGGATGATGTAGAATCGAACGCAGCATTATCATCGCTTCCGACGCATAACAGTAAAATGGCAATTGCGGGCGCTGTGGCTGTAGCTATCGGGGTACGGTGTGCGCTGGAGGATATGGATTGCTCTGATATAATAAAAGAGACTGGCATCAGGGCATCGAAATATGATAAAGGTATTGCAGAGAATATCGAGCTGTCGTTCGTGAAACGAGATGCAGAGCCGGATAAAGTGTTCGCCGAACTGGGGACTTCGTACCTCGTATATGAAACGGTCCCATCAGCCTTTTATTGTTTCTCAAGACACTTTGAAGAACCGGAGGAGGCGATGATCGAGGCTGTCAATGCCGGCGGGGATACGGATTCAATCGCCTGTATCACAGGCGCGCTGTGCGGGGCGCGGCATGGGGTTGAGGCATTTCCGGAAAGGTGGATAAACGGGCTTGAGAACAAAGAAATAATTGAGCATCTTGCGGAGATGATTTTTGAGGCTTCAGCGTCGGTATAAAACCCCATGTTCTTATTAATGTATTCTACAGCAACTTAATATTACCCTCAAACAAAACAGAGCATGTGCCTTTAAAAGACAGAGTCAGGAAAACAGCAGTTGAACTCACACCCTGCACCCACGGCGCAAGGATTGCAGAAAGCGCAGAAGAGTCCGGGAAAAAGCCCGAGGAACTGATAGACTTCAGCGTCAACCTGAATCCTCTTGGACCTCCAAAATTAAAAAAAATCCTTGCAAACGCCTGCGAATCCATAAGCAGCTATCCTGATAACAGGTATCCGGGTTTTAAAAAAGCGGCGGCGGAGTATCTTAAAGTTGCGCCTGAGAACATAGTGCCCGGGAACGGCTCATCGGAATTGATCAGGCTCTTTGCAGAAGCTGTTATCGAGCCCGGGGATAGGGTTCTAATACCATTCCCGACATTCAGTGAGTATGAATTCCAGTGCAGGTTATTCGGGGCAGAGATTGAACAGGTGGATTATAGCAGCATAACCGAGCTTGAGCCTGATGATAACTGCAAGGCTGTATTCCTCTGTAACCCGAACAATCCGACTGGTAAACTCCTAAAACGGGAAGAAGTCCTGCAATTGGCTGAGAAGTGCGCCGGCTTAGAGGTCTTCCTGTTCGTAGATGAAGCATTCATCGAGCTATCAGACCCGGAGCAAAGTATCACCGCATATGCGGCATCGAATGATTTTGTAATTGTGCTCCGCTCGCTTACCAAGACATACGCAGTCCCCGGGCTGAGAATCGGTTTTGCTGTAGCCTCGCGTGATTTCTCATGTCTTTTGAACAATATCCGCCTTCCCTGGAACCTCAACTCTTATGCGCTTGAAGTTGGGGATCATCTTCTTAAAAACAATAAAAACTATTTAGACAGGTCGCTTGAACTGATCAAAAAAGAGCGGCAATGGCTGGAATCTCAGCTCGGAGCTATACGGGGCTTTAAACCATACCCGAGCGACACGAACTTCATTCTTGTTGATATCAGAGACTTCGCGATTAACTCTGCGGAACTGGAAGAACGGATTTTAAGTCACGGCATCATTATCCGCGACTGCACTTCTTTTGGTCTTGAAAACCACATAAGGATAGCAATCAGGAAAAGAAGCGAGAACCGCAAATTGATAAAGGCGGTTTCCTCCGTAATATCAGAGTGGGGCAGCGAACTCGCGGAAAAAGAGATAGGAAAAGCCTTAGAAAGGGGAGTTGCTGCCAGAAGCAGGATAGATTGCGAATACTACCCGTGCCATTTTGAAGGGCAGGACTGCACATTCTGTTTCTGCCCGTTCTACCCGTGCGAAGATAAAAGAACGGGCGGGGAACTCATCCAGAGATCCACAGGCGGGACCGTGTGGAGCTGTGCCGGGTGCAGGCTGGTACATGAAGGGGAGATAGCGGATAAAGTGCTGAAAGCACTGATGAAAGGCAAAAAAATCAGGGAAGTTTGGGAGTTAGTAATGGAGCCTGCTCTGTGATAATTATGGATTTCTGGTTCCAGGTGCTGATTCTTGCAGTGCTGTTAGATGTCCTGTCCGGGGAGCCGCCTGTATTTATACATCCTGTAGTCTGGATGGGCAAACTGACAGGTTTATTCGTGCGCCGCGCACCGGCTCGTCATAGAAAGTTATATGGGCTTTTCATGGTCGTTTTTTGCGTGGGAGTTGCGGCACTGGTGGGATTGTTAGTAATTTCGCTTGGAGAAAATCTTTTGGGTTTGATCATTGCAGCCTTTCTCTTAAAATCAACTTTCTCGATACGTATGCTCCTTATCTCGGCGCGCGGGATACGAAAAGACCTTGATGGAGGAAGGATTAAGAAGGTTAGAAGCGACCTGAAAACCTTCGTGGGCAGGGATACCTCAAAGCTAAATGAACACCAGTCAGCTTCAGCGGTCATAGAATCTGTAGCTGAAAGCTTTGTTGACGGCATCCTATCGCCGCTTTTTTATTTCCTCCTGTTCGGTCTTCCGGGCGCGCTGGCTTTTCGCATGATAAACACTCTGGATTCTATGGTCGGCTACAAAAAAGAGCCGTTCATCGATATCGGTTACGCCTCTGCGCGGCTCGATGACATGGCTAACTGGGTGCCTGCGCGGCTGTCGCTGGTGTTTATTTCCATAGTTTCGGTTTTCTCCGGTAAACCTCTGGAAGCGATCAAAACCTGCATCCACGACCATGATAAGACAGCCTCGCCAAATTCAGGGTGGTCGATGGCTGCGGTAGCAGGCGCGCTTGAAATCAGGCTTGAGAAGGTAGGATATCATGTGCTGGGGGCAGAATATAATAACCCGCGACCATTTCATATCAATAAGGCTGTCAAGCTCGTGGGATTCTCATCGTTTCTTGTGATTGCAGGAATCTTTTTGATAGGGAAGGTGCCTTTAGTTGGATTTTAAAGAGGAACAAATGAAATTATCATCCATAAAAGGAAAAAAGAAAAAAGAACCAGCCGAAAGAAGTCAATGATAAGGATGCCAAAAACATAATGTCTGTACTTGAAGAGGCAGGCATCTCCGGGGAACTGCTGGTCTCTGCAGCCCTGGAGCTCTACGTTCCCCATCCAGGCGTAGAGAACAAAGATATAGCTCAGCAGGTATTTGAAAGAGAGCTGAAACTCGCTCTTTCAGACCCCAATCTATGCATATTGCTATACGCAGGGCTCCTCCTTGAAAAAGAAGGAGAGAAGGGCGAGCTTCCGGGAATGAGCAAAGAGACATTCAAAAAAGACCTGACCTGCCTTATAGTGGATGAAGTGCTTGGCATGAGCATAGCGAAATATATCAGCGGCGACAAGGGTATTTTTGAATACGTGAGATTTGACAAATTAAAACCGGGCATACTGTCAGAACTCGGGCCTTTCATGGATGATGTGATAGCAGGACTTATAGGAGGGGTATCAGCCAACATGTACTCAAGAGGGAAGAGTGACGGCGGAAAAGCAGCAGAGGCAAAGGAAAAAAAGACCTTTCCAAGAAAAAATAAAATCGGGATTGCGGGATGAGTGAATTCCTATCAGCCTTGCGCTCGGGTTTTGGTTTTCTAACGACCATACCTGTGGGCATAACCATGGAAGGTATCGAAAGGCTGATGAAACACATCTATCTTTTCCCGGTCATCGGCGCGGTTCTTGGTATAATCCTTGCTGCCATAGCTTACGGATTCTCGATTCTGTTCCCCCCGATTATTGTATCGGTTGTTATCATTATAGCGATCTATTACCTTACCGGGTTCAACCATATCGATGGTCTTGCTGATTTTGGCGACGGCGTGGCGGCGCACGGCACAAAAGAAAAAAAGATAGCAGCCATGCGCGATACTGCGGTCGGGACAGGCGGGATATTATTTTGTATCGTAGCCATCATCGGTCTATTCTCATCGCTCTTTTCTATAGCTGAAAACAGGTCGTTCCTTCCTTATATTCTTCCTCCGGCGCTGATCGTTGCGGAAACCAGCGCTAAACAGGCTATGGTCACGGTAGCTGCTTTCGGCAGAAGGCTTCACCAGGGCTTCGGGGCGATAACGGTTGATAACACCAGGAAATCAGATTTTATAACCGGGATGATTTTTTCAGGGATAGTCTGTTATCTTTCCCTGGGCGTCTACGGCATTGAAGCATTAATAATATCCCAGTTAGCAGGTCTCCTCGTCCTTAACACGGCGAATCGCCACTTCGGCGGAGTGAGCGGGGATGTCGTGGGCGCCTCCAACGAGATAGGGCGCCTGGCAGCATTGCTCTTTATCGGAGGGCTCGCATGGATGCCGTAGTGATGGCAGGCGGGATGGGAAGGCGCCTGGGGGCAGAGGAGAAGCCTCTCACTGCGCTCTGCGGAAAGCCGATGATATCTTATGTACTTTCTGCACTTCTTGGTTCGAAAAATATCAATCACATCACCGTTGCGACCTCTCCCCGGGTTAAAAAAACAAACCAGTGGCTTTCGGAATATGTGAAGGCACATAAAACGTGTATGTCATCCAGACAAAAGGAGAGGGGTTTGTAAATGATATGGCTTCAGCAGTAGAAGAGGCGGGAATAAAAGGGTGTGTGCTCATAACGATGGCTGACCTGCCGCTTATTACCCCGCAACTGTTAGACAGGATAATAGAAAAATACGGCAATGTTAACAAGCCTGCGCTTTCTGTCCACATGAAGCTTGAAGTGTTCACAAGGCTTGGCATCCGCCCGGATACTGTTTTTCACAAGAACGGCGGTTTCATCGTCCCGTGCGGGATAAATATCCTTGATGCGGACAGGATACGGGTGGAGCAGGAGGATTATAATTTTATCCTTGATTATGAGGTGCTGGCTCTGAATGTTAATACGCAGGCGGAGCTGGCTGTGTGCGAGAGATACCTGGAAAAGTTCAGGGTGGCTAAAAATTCTTGCTAAATCTTCCGGTTCATTGTTATTTGTTAAAGTTTCCCTTAAAAGTTCCTAAAAAGTCCGCCGCTGCCCTCTCAACCCTGTAATACTTGTATTTCGACTGGTTATAAGAACCGATAACGCCGTATCGTTTCATTATAGAAAGGTGATGCGATACGAGGTTCTGTTTCTCTTTCAGTATCGAAACAATCTCACATACGCAGAGGTCTCTTTTGCTCAGTAAGAGTGCGATATTTACCCGTAAAGGGTTACTGAAAACCTTACAGAAATTACATATCTCGATTACCCTATCTTTTGGTATGTCGCTTGACTCGCTCTCAAGACTGGTTATCCATTCCCTGTTAATATCCTTATCCTTGGGGCAGCACTTCATGGATTACTTTACAGCTTGAAATCATATCAATTTTTCTTGATATTGGGATTGTATGCTTATTTCATCCAGTTGCATTTTATCAATGTGTTAGGATGTACGTTGAAAGAATTGAGCAGGTGCTCCCCTGCCTCTCTGACCCCTGGAAACTCCGCATAATCGCCCATCTGAATAGCCCGCCGCCTCTTAAGGAACTTGCGGAAACCCCTGGTGCGCGTTATTCCGAAAGCCTAGGTATTGTAATGGTGCGCCTCGGCAGGCGTGAGGTCAATTTTTTTGCAAGCGGAAAAGTTACTATCAGGGAAGTGGGCGATATTGAGGAGGGGAAGAGACTTGTCAATTCCATACTTGCCATGTCGGCGCAGAAAGCATTGATTAAAGAACAGGTATGATGCAAGGCAAAACTGGATTACAGGAGCATCATATCAAAATTTATTGATATTCAAGTATAACTTTTATAGCAGACGAAATTAACACAGAATTAAATAATATAAAAGTACATTGGAACGGTGATCTCTTGGAGGAAATATCAGGATGCTGCGGTGGAACAGGTAAAGGCGGTCTGGGTATTCTGAGCAGGCTCCTGACCCTGTGGATTCTCCTGGCGATGGCTGGCGGTATTATCCTTGGCGCTGTGTATCCGGAGATAGCCGGCATCCTGGATGCTGTGCGTATAGAGCAGGTCTCTCTCCCTATTGCCATAGGTCTTATCTGGATGATGTACCCGCCGCTTGCAGGCGTAAAGTATGAGGAACTCTCTAAAATAAAGAATCAGGGAAAAGCCCTTGGCGCATCTATCATCCAGAACTGGCTGATAGGTCCTGTTCTCATGTTCGCACTCGCATGGATTTTCCTTCCTGACCTTCCCGAATATCGCATAGGTTTGATCCTGATCGGTCTTGCACGATGTATCGCAATGGTACTTGTCTGGAATAAACTGGCTGACGGGGATAATGACCTGTGCGCGGTTCTTGTTGCGATGAATTCCATTTTCCAGGTAGCTCTTTACTCTGTCCTGGCGTATGCGTTCATAACCGTAATATCGACATGGATAGGCGGCGCAGGAGCAGGCGCTGTCGTGGATATATCGATCTGGCAGGTCGCAAAAGCTGTTTTCATTTATCTTGGCATCCCCTTTATCGGCGGCATGGTTACGAGGTATGTGCTGCTGAAAAAAAGAGGGAAGGAATGGTATGATGGTGTATTTATGAAAAAGCTCGGTCCCACAGCGCTTGTCGGTCTGCTCTTCACAATTATTGTCATGTTCTCGCTGAAGGGAGAGAACATCGTAGCTCTTCCCATGGATGTGTTCAGGATAGCAGTCCCGCTTCTGGCTTATTTCATTATAATGTTCGCCCTGTCGTTCATTATGTCCTACAGGCTTGGTTTTTCATACGACCAATCCACGACACTTGCATTTACGGCAGCAAGCAATAACTTTGAACTGGCGATCGCTGTTGCTATCGCGGTATTCGGTATCGGCTCTGGTCAGGCATTTGCTGCCGTAGTCGGACCTCTCATCGAGGTGCCTGTAATGCTGGGGCTGGTCCATGTAGCAAGAAAGGCGGGGACTATATGGTTTGATAAGAACGGTTTGCCGATAAGAGCAAAAAGCATTGTATCTACAACAAATCCAGGGAAACAGGAGGAATAAAAAATTGTCATGGTTTAGCGAAAAAACACCGGAAGTGGCAAAAGCCTTCGCAGAGATGAGAAATTCTGTCTATGAGATGCGAACGCTGCACTGAGATCCATGCGGAGCGCGCAAAAAAGCACGGCGCGACCGATGAGCAGATAGCAGAAACGGTTGCGTGCGCTATGTTCGTGGCTGCCGGTTCCCAGTTGTCATGGAGCGATGTGTATGACAGGATTATAAAGGAAAAGTAGATAATAAAAAACTGTGCACAGGTTTTGGAATCTTTATACGCAGTCCGGCAGGTTATATTAAAGGGTAGGCTGAATATTATAAGAGAAGTATGAGAGATGAAGATAAGACAAAAGAGCAACTTATAGACGAACTGGCAGAATTACGGCAGATCAAAAATATCACCGAACACAGGCGGCTGGAAGAAGCGCTGCGAGAGTCGGAGATCAGATTCAGCTCTGTAGTGCGGTCGGCGATAGATGCAATTATCATAGCAGACAGCGAGGGGAACATTATTTTGTGGAACAGGGGTGCTCAAACCATATTCGGCTATGCGGAAGAAGAAGTCCGGGGGAAACCGCTCACAATTTTGATGCCTGAGCGATACAGGGATGCTCATCTAAAGGGACTTGAGCGTGTGCGCCGCACCGGTAAGAGCAGTTATATCGGAAAAATAAGTGAACTGCACGGGCTGAGAAAAGACGGCAGCGAATTTCCTCTGGAACTTTCCCGTACCACCTGGAAGGTAGGGGAGAGGGTATTCTACGGCGGCATCATACGCGACATAACAGAACGGAAACGGGCTGAAGAGGCACTGCGCGCAAGTGAGATGAAATACAGAGGCATTTTTGAAAGCGCTGTTGTGGGTATCTTTCAGATCTCAATCGAGGGAAGCATACTCGCTGCGAACCCGGCACTTGCAAGAATGCTGGGATACGAATCGCCAGAGGAACTTACGGCTTCTGTTACCGATTTCCGCCAACTCTTCATCGAGCCCGGCCGCCGCCTGCAGCTTTTTCACTCGCTCCGTAAAAGTGACACGGTGACTGATTTTGAAGCTCAGTTTCTCCGTAAAGACGGCGATAAGATATGGGTTTTGATGAATGCCCACTCACTGCGCGATCCCGGCGGCAAGATCACGGGCTTGCAGGGGATGTGGATGGACATAACCAACCGCAAGCGGGCTGAGAAGAATTTCCAGGAACTTATAGAGTGCATACCCGATGCCATTATAGCGGTAGATAGCGATTTCAATATTCTCCTGGTAAACGCCCGGACTGAGAAAATATTCGGCTATACAAGAAAAGAATTGCTTGGCAGACCTTACGATGTCCTGATACCGGAACGCTTCAGAGATGCGCATGCCAAATACTGCAGGGATTATTTTGCCATGCCTGCCATGAAGATTATGGCTCTTCACCTCGGCGCGCTGGCAAAGCGTAAGGATGGCAGCGAATTCCCTGTGGAGATTAACATGGGCCCGCTTGAGACTGAAGAGGGAATCATTGTTGTAACCGACGTTCACGAGATCACACGGAAATGATTAAGCGGTAGCAGTCTTTGGCACTTCGATCCCTGGAAACAGCCTTCTGGTTCTCATAAATTCCCTTGCTTCCTTAAGTTTTATCGCGTATTCGAACATCCATCCCTCATTAATGAATATAGTTCCGTCCCTTATTGTTTCTTTGCTGAGGGTTCCCATACCGGACTCCATAAGCAACTGGATCGTGGCAATGCACGCTGCACTGTATTCATCGATATCCTTATTTTCAGTCGCAACGTCGTGGAGCAGCATTTTGAACAGGCTTCTGAATTTGTTCGAAGGCAAGAATTGTCTTTCACCTGTTTTTACAAGAACATTAATCTCAATAAGGTCGCCAGCCAGCTTATCGATCATATCTTCTCCCCAGTTCTCTGTGGGATAATCCGTATATTCATACACATCCCACACGTTTTGCAGGTTCTCCTCTATCTCTTTCTTGTTCTCAATCCTCCTCAGAGCATATTCCGAGGACTTTAACTCAGGCAGGGTATGGATATAAAACCTCAAAAGGTTTTTCAGCTTCTCTCCATCATCTCCCTCGACTATAGTCAGCTTTTTAAGTATACCATATTCAATCTCGCTGAGATCTGCGCAAACTTTTGGCATTTTACCATTCATCTAAAGACTTCTTACGATTAATAGATTGTTCATTCAAGATCAGACAGATAGTCAGGAGGACTCGCTTGCCTCTTTAGATAAAAAGTATCCCATTGCTATCCTTATGCCGACGGTCATACCGAGAAAGAGTATCTCTTGCTGACCCGGGGCAACAATCGTCCTCAGGATATCACTGGCAACAAGAAAGTCCAGACCGAATACTATCTTGTTTGTGAAATACCTGCGGATATCATGATTATTGATGCTTGCAGGCGTTCTAACCTCCTGCTTTAAGGTTCTGATTACGGTCACCGCTCCACCGTAAAGTATGATGGTTGCGCCGACGTATGAAAAAATAAGAGATGAGATATCGATGAATCCGGCAGCCATGATACTAAACTATCTTTGTATCTAAAAAGGGTTACTGGTGTACACCCGGCTTATTGTTCGCTCCGGCAGGGTCTTGTCTCAGTTCAGTTCGAGCAAACTCCATTTGGTTTATTAACAGGTTTATCCCGCAATCCGGTACAACTGAAAAAGATATATATATAAAAAAGGACTAACAGTAATATAACTGTGGAGGTTAAAAAATGGTAAAGGTAAAAAATCTTGCGTACACAGTATTGGTTATATTTCTTGTGTCAGTCCTTTTGGGCTGTGTTGGTACAAGAGAAACTAAATTAGAGCCCAAAGCCGAGGGTAAACCTCTTTACGACTACATAACGAAAGGAAATAACTACAAGAGCTGGAATAAGTGGCCAGGTACGGGTGAATTATATTCCAGAAGCCCTGGAAGCCCGCACGGTGATTTCCTCACGACATACGTATCGGACAATGCCTTCTCTGCGATCCAGAGTAAAAAAGGAAGCCTGCCTGATGAAAGCATAATAGTAAAAGAGAACTACGATGCTAACAAGACGCTTGCGGCGCTTACAGTTATGTACAAGGAAGATGGCTACGATCCGGGAAATAACGACTGGTTCTGGGCAAAGTACGGTACAGATGGCTCGGTACAGGTTGAAGGTAAAGTGAATGGATGTATTGACTGCCATGTCAAGCAAAAAGAAAATGACTACACATTTTCAGGTCCTCTAAAGTAGAGGTTCAGCAAGAGTGAAGGACATTCTCCGCTCTATATCCTTTTTTCACAGAAATGGAAATTTTGTTCAACCAAAATTTATTTATAATAGAATGTATGAACATATGTACATATGTTAAATGGAGATTTGACTACAGCAAAAAAGTATTTCTTCAGCGCGTTAAGCGATGAGACCAGGCTATCTATACTCTATGCCCTTAAAGAGAACGGCAGCATGTGCGTGAGTGATATCTGCGAGGTAACAGGAAAAGACCAGAGTCTTGTCTCACACCACATGGCATGTCTCCGGAATTGCGGGCTTGTCAACACTGAGAAAAAAGGGAAATTTGTGGTTTACTCTATAAAGAACGAAGCTATTTCGGAAATCCTTGACCTTTCGGACAGGCATGTCAGGGAAATGCTTGAAGGAATCCTTTCCTGCGAGTTTGTCAACAGCAAGAAGAAGGGTTAAAAATGGTGGCTTTAATCGAGATACGGAATTTGAACATAAATGTTAACGGTAAACAGATTCTCAAGAATATAAATCTTGACATAAATGAAGGGGATAGCATAGGTATAATTGGAAAAAGCGGTGCAGGGAAAAGTACACTTCTTCATTTGCTCCGCGGCTTTGAGGAATTTGAGAATATTACTGGCGAGATAATCTTCAACATATCTTACTGTCCTGAATGCGATAAAGTAAGCCCTCCGAGCAGTGCAGGCAGTGTATGCTCAAAATGCAATATAAGGACTGAACTCCAGAAGGTGAATTACCTGAACTCAAACGGCATGCACAGGAAAATCATGGATAGAACTGCTATCATGATGCAGCGAACCTTTGGATTATACAGCGACGAAACGGTTCTGGAAAACATCCTGCACAGCTTCGAATATTCCGATATTCCTAAGGAGAAGCGTCCCTACATTGCAGCGGAACTTATCGAAAAAGTGAAGCTCAGCCACAGAATGATGTACACAGGAAAAGAGCTGAGCGGAGGAGAAAAACAAAGAGTGGTTCTTGCACGCCAGCTTGCAAAATACCCTATGCTTTTACTTGCAGATGAGCCCACCGGAACCCTTGATCCAAGAACTGCGAAACTGGTGCATGAGAGCATATTAAAAGCAAAGCAGGAACACAACATAACCATGCTTGTTACCTCGCACCTGCCTAACGTTCTGCATGACCTGACAAATAGGGCGATTCTCCTGGACAGGGGAGAGATCATTGAGACAGGAAAGCCGGATGAGATTATTGAAAAGTTTTGCGCAACGACAGGAGTGATAGGTGAGAGGAATGTAGAGGAGGGCAAACCGATTATTAATCTTAAAGATGTGAAGAAGAAATATTACTCCTACTCTAAAGGTACGATTCCTGCGGTTAACGGCGTGAACTTCGAGGTCAATGAAGGTGAGATATTCGGGGTAATAGGTATAAGCGGAGCAGGAAAGACAACGCTCTCCAAAATCATAGCAGGCATTATGGAAAGAGACAGCGGGAAAGTGGATGTGAGGATAGGGGATATATGGGTTGATATGACCGAGAGGGGAACAGATTTCAGGGGACGCGCAAAACCGCACATTGGCTACCTGCATCAGGAATATTCGCTTTACCCTCACAGGAATGTATTGTATAACCTCACAGAATCGATAGGTTTAAAGCTTGAGCCCGGACTTGCAAGAACAAAATCAATAAACACGTTAAGAGCAGTGGGCTTTGATGAAAACACAGCGCATGAGGTTCTGGAGAAGACATCATACGAACTCAGCGTGGGAGAACGCCAGAGGGTGACAATGGCACAGGTTCTGACCAGAGAGCCGAGGGTTGTTATCTTTGATGAACCTACGGGGACAATGGACCCGATCACTAAGAACGAGGTCGCAAACTCAATCCTGACAGCAAGAAAAGAAACAGGGACGACGTTCGTTATAGTTTCTCATGACATGGAGTTTGTCGGGAACGTGTGCGACCGGGCTGTGCACATGAATCTTGGCAAAATCACGGCAATGGGTGATATTGGTTCGGTACTTGACGATATCAAAAGCGAAAAACCGGAACGGGAAAAGACTCCTGAAGACAGAAATAACGACCTCGGCAGGTATCTTGAAAGAGCAAAGCAGTGTGCAGAGCATGGGAATTTGTGCGATATCGATTTTTATACGTCTAAGGCAAAAGAGATTGCAACAAAACTCAATAAGGATATAAGCGGCGAGCTTGAAAAACTTAAGCCGGCATATGAAAAAGGCATCTCTGAAATGCTGAAAGATGCTGAAAGATATGCGCAGGATGGACAAATATACGGAATGGATGTTTATGTAGAAAAAGTAGTGAAATACGCAGCGTGCGCTGGTATTGATATTTCAGGGGAACTTTTGAAGTTCATGCCTGCATATGAAAAAGGTCTTGAAGAGGCATTACAAGAAGCCCAGAAGCATGAATCCAAAGGTTTCCTCGGCATGTCGTACCAATATATACACAGGGCAGGCAATTATGCTTCAAAACTTGGAAAGAACATAGACGAAATATTAAAATCACTGCCGTGGTATGAGAGATGGACGCTAACAGATATACACATGAAATTGAGGTGAAATATATGTGCATGGTAGCAGACATACCTGGATTCGATATAGAAAAAATAGAAATGGACTTAAAAGAATACGTTTGCCTGGACTGCGAAAACAAATTTAAGGGACTTGGAAATAGCGTTATCTGTCCTGCCTGCAAATCCAGCAATGTTGAAATAGTGAGCGCAGGGAAATGAAAGATAGTTGCTGTGAAATTGATGATGTTGCTTGTTGCGATATCAAAGTGAGTGAAGATACCGCCATTTGCAAAGAATGCGGCGGCAAAGGGAAATCTGTCGGTGAAATAACACTGAAAAGTCTTGTCAAAGAACCAGTGCTTGAAGCTATTGAGAGTCTGAATGGATTCTATTATTGCGAAACACCCACCTGCGGGGTTGTTTATTTCAACAATGAGCAACAGGTCTACTTGCATAAAGAAGATTTGAAAATCAGAGTTGGCATAAAAGAAACAGAAAGCCCTATCCCTGTATGTTATTGTTTTGGATGGACGAAGGAGAGGATTTTCGAACAGATTAAGCAACCGGGGAATAGTACCGCTGTCCGGGAAATCAGTGCCAGAGTAAAAGCCGGGGAATGCGAATGCGAGATAAAAAATCCTTCCGGAAGATGCTGCCTTGGTAATGTTAATAAAACGGTTAAAAAAGGGCTGGAACTATATGGTAAAAACAAAAGAAAAGAGTAAGGAAGACAAATTTATTGAAGAAACCGTGAAAGATCGGATATCCAGGGCAAAATTAAGTCCTTTAGAGGATGAAATACGAAAATATATACTAAAGGAGTTTGCGAGGAATGGGAAACCTCCCTTTCCCGAAGAGATTATGAAGAGGTTAAGGCTGTCTTCTTTAGACGCAGTCAACCAGAGTATCGAAAAATTGGAGAAAGCCGATATCCTGTCGAGGAAGGGAGACAAGATAGCCTCTGCTTATCCATTTTCTGCCGCGAAGACGCGCCATAAAGTAGTTTTTGAAGACGGGCATGAGGTTTACGCCCTGTGCGCTGCGGATGCCCTGGGCATCCATTTTATGCTGGAAAAGGACATAACCATCCTGTCAAGATGCCCCGGATGCGAAAAAGAGATTAGAATCGTGGTTAAAGGCGACAAAATCGATTCCTGTAATCCTGACGGGATAATAGAATTTGTGAGCAACCGGGAAAGAGGCGTATGTACAGTAGAGGCTCTATGTCCATTTATCAACTTCTTTTATTAGTCCTTGGCAGCGGCTCTGCTGCTTTTGGAGCTGCAATAAAAGCAGTTAATATGGGAGCAAAGGTGGCGATGATTGAGACTTAAATGTTGCACCACATATACCACATATATGACACTTGTATTGCTTTTCTTCAGCCATATCTTTGTAACCTCCCTTTATTAATAGTCGCTTTTCAATGTAATCATTTATTCCCTCACTGAAATTTAACGCAGGTTTGCATTAAATCCTTTTTTCATGGTGCTTTCCCAGTGTCACAGAAGTACATGTCCTTCAGATTATATCTGGCATAGACCAGACAGACCGGACATTTGCAGCCTTTTCTTACTATTTTTTCAGGTGATTTACCCCTTGCGCAGAACAGCATTGGCTGTGGGGGATACGGCAGGCTTGGACAGGTTCCGCAGTAATTCATGCAGATACTCAGATTCTCTTTTGTATCATCTACCGGCATTTTATACCTCCGCAAAAATGAATAAATAAGCTAATCACATTAGCATTTTCTTGAACATATTCCTGACCATCATTCTCTTAAGTATAAAATAATCCTGCGTAGCAGCCATCACTGCACGTTTTTCCATCATCTTCCTGTCTTCTGGCCAGGCAGACATTATTTTCTTCAAAGATCCCATCAGAATTTCTCTTTTATCTTTTGGAAGTTTCGTCATAATGTCGGTCCTTGTTTTAACAACCTTGATCCTGTCTTCTTCTGATAGTTCCGCTATGCCATCGAGCATGTCGGTTATGGCGGCAATTCTTTTGTCTTCCGGCATGGTAGAGAATGCATCCATCCGCGCAGCCAATATCTGACGCCTGTCTTCTTCAGGTTTTGATGCCAGCATTTGCATCATTTCCATTATCTGAGTTAGCTTTTCAGCTTTCGCTTTGCGTTCCTGGCAAGCCGGGCACTTTTCAAAATGTTCTTCATAAGACTCTTTGTCTTTGCCTGCGCATTCTTCACATTCCTTTGCTAACTTTTCTAACTCCTCTCTTGCAGTCATAAAATAATTCACTCCTAAATGATTGATTGTAGCTTTGATGGTATATACTTTCTTATATGATAACTCTCTGGAGGTAGTGAGTAAAATAAGCACAAGCGATCAGGGTTTTTTTTAAAGTCTATACATAAAAATAGACTAACTATATTTTTATAACGACTAAGTATATGCCGACAAACTGTTAAACAATACACTAACAAACGCGAAATAAACATTATTCGGAGATAAAATATGACGGAGCCAAAAATATTAATAATATATGCATCGAGAACAGGTAACACGGAAAAACTTGCAAATGCTATCGCTGAAGGAGCAAAGAGTGCTGGAGGGATGAGGGTGGAGTTGAAGAGAGCAAGGGATACTAAACCGTCTGACGCTGATGCTGCTGCCTTCGCATTTGGGTCCTATTCGGCTTTCGAATATATGGCAGGCGAACTTAAAAGCCTATTTGAAGATCTTTATCCTGTAAAGGATAAACTTGTGGGTAAACCTGTATTGCTTTTCACCACAGGGCAGGGAGGGCAGAGTTCGGTTCTGGCATCAATAGAGAAGGTCGTGGGCATATTCAATCCCAACCTGGTTAAACCGGGCGTAGCTGTGCAGGGAGCGCCTAATGATACAGATAAAGCAAGAGCCAGAGAGATGGGCAGGAAACTGGGAGAGGCAGGAAAAAAAGCTAAATAATGAGCATGTAACATGCTAAAGGTAGCAATCGTAGTTCTAGCGGACACAGAAACGCATGAGGATCTGGCAAGAGTTCACAATGCGCTTCTTGCAGCTAAAGAGTTCAAAGACGCAAAAGATGAATTCAAGCTCATCTTTGACGGGGCTGGAACCAAGTGGATCAGAGAACTTTCCAAGCCGGACCATATGTTCCATGAATTGTTTGATTTATTAAAGGGTAAATCCACTTTAGTTTGCAGCTTTTGCGCAGGGGCTTTTGGTATCAAAGAGAGGGCACTGGCATCCAGCATTCCACTCATGGAAGAATATGAGGGACACCCAAGCTTCAGGGATTTGATATCAGAGGGTTACCAGATAATTACATTTTAGGTTCTTCTTGTGCCGTACAACAGGAAGTTTATGCCTGATTGCTGCATCCTTTTCGTTCATTTCTTTGGGAATAATTGTTGGTAACAATGATATCGCTGCGGCAGGAGGAAAGTCAAATTGCATCCGGCGGAATAAAAAGTGAGTAACTTCAACCCACAGTATCCCTGAAATGGACGCAAGTAAAAGCAACAAGAGAAGATGTGCCGGCTTTTGACAGACCTGACCGGACGGATTGGCAAATTCAATAAAAACCACTAACAAAACTGCAGCAAGGGGCGCTGCCATTCTTTTCATTTTATACTCCTACATAAGTCGTAGCTCCTGACCGAGAATAGCTTGATAGATGCATCTGCCGTTCTTAAGCTGTCCAAACAATACGTTGCGCATCATCATCGAAAGCTATTTATCCCGCTTAATCTAACTTTCTGGTGAGGAGTGATAATATGAAAGTTAGTGAAAGAATGATAACAAACCCGATTACCGTAGAGCCATCAGCTACGGCTAAAGATGTTGCTGAAATTATGAAAAAAGAGAATCTGGGAACAGTACTTGTTGCAGAAGGGGATCGTCTGAGAGGCTTAGTAACTGATAGGCAGATTGCTACAAAGTTAGTATCTACCGGAAAGGATCCTGCCGGAACCAGGGTGAGCGAAATCATGACAAAGAGCCCTGTTACAGCCAGCCCTGATATGGAAATGGAGGATGCTTCACGGATCATCGGGGAGAATGGCATCAGAAGGGTTCCTGTTGTACAGGGTGAAAGGCTGATGGGAATAGTATCGGCTGCTGACATTGCTGACCATGCAAGGACATGTAACATATGTATGAATAACTTATTCAATGAGATTTCAAAAGCCAGGAGATAGAGAATAATTACCACTAAAAGGAAGGGGACAGAGGATATAGCACCTGAGCGATGGTGGAACAATGGGGTAAAGCTGTATCTCCGGGGTTAAAAAACTATAATTCCTGTACAATATCATAATATTCTGGAGAGATGCTTACCCTAAAGGCATAAACTTAAAGGGGTGGGGAGATGACAAAATATCAATGCACGATCTGCAATTTTATATTCGATACAGAAACAGAGGAGCCCCGTAAAATTAAACCAAGGACCGCCTTTGAAACTCTACCGGCGGACTGGGTATGTACTTCGTGCGGTGTTTGTGGAAGGGGCATATTTGTAGAGATAGAGTAAGAATGATACTCTGGAAAGGATGGCGGCTTATATCAGGTAATGAGGGGAACGTCTCTGGGTATCTGAAAGATAGCCTTATGGAAGAAAATGAGAGATTTAAAAATAGAGGGGATGTCAGTATGGTTAAGAGCTCTGAAATTAGGAATCCGTTTCTACTGCCATATGAATTTAATATAGAA
Organism: Candidatus Methanoperedens nitratireducens; assembly: GCF_900196725.1. Taxonomy (GTDB): domain Archaea; phylum Halobacteriota; class Methanosarcinia; order Methanosarcinales; family Methanoperedenaceae; genus Methanoperedens; species Methanoperedens nitroreducens_A. The sequence goes on from NZ_FZMP01000084.1 coordinate 31,699, forward strand.
AATATGGAGAAAATCATAGGAGCTGTGAACGAGAGCGGAAAAGCTTTCAGTGATTATCTTGAATTTTTAGAAGTACTTGAAAGGACACAGACCGAGATGCCAGCATGGGTAACAGAAAATAGAGTAATATTAGATTTGAATACATTGAAATTGAGGGATTTTTCGAAAGGAGGAGATGGAATCTACACACTCCTGGTGCCTCCCTATTCGGGTCATACCTCAACAATAGTTGATTTCGCTCCTGAACAGAGCCTGGTTATAACTCTTCTTGAGAACGGAATTAATAAAGTATGTTCCATAGACTGGAAGAGCGCAACCGAGTATACGAAATACTACGATATAGATAATTATCTTAGTGAATTAGATATCTGCATCGATGAATTAGGCGGCAGGGTAAACCTTGCCGGGATGAGCCAGAGCGGATGGCTTATTGCCATGTATGCTGCAAGATTTCCGAATAAAGTAAATACACTTACTATAGCAGGAGCTCCTATAGATACGGATGCCGGAGAAACTAAAATTAAGGACTATGCTAATAAATATCCTATGGAGTTCTTTGACGGGCTTGTGGCTGCAGGAGGGGGAATTATGAGGGGTGATTTTGTGCTTGCCGGCTATAAGAGCATTTACCCGAATGTACAATACTTGAATAAGTACGTGAGCCTGTACGAGAATATCAATAAACCACCATGCATTAGAATGTTTGAGATTTTTGAGAGATGGTATGAGCATACCATCGACCTGCCGGGTAAGTGGTACCTTCAGGTAGTTAAAGAGATCTTCAGGGAAAACAGGTTTTTTAAAGGTGAGTTTGTTGGGCTCGGGAAAAAATTAAGCCTGGGTAACATAAAATGCCCTGTATATCTTCTTGCCGGGGAGAGAGACGTTTTAGCCCCGAAAGAGCAGGTATTCAACGCTGAAGAACGCCTTGGGACCAGTAAGAGCGAGATTGTAAAGGATATAGCTAATGGAGGACATATCGGACTTGTTATGGCTAAAGTGCCTCTTATGGAGAACTGGCCAAAGATTATTGAATGGATAAAGGCACATTCAGCATCAAGGCTTTGAGCTTGAGTTAACCCTGTCACTTTCGAATGTTACAGCAGGGTTCTATGGATTTTTTTTAGAATATGTAGGTCAGCAGTGCGGCTGGGACAAGGTGGATTCGATTTCCAGAGCCCTTTTCAGGGAGCTGGGTAAATTAAAAACAAAAGAGGCACTTATTTAATTTGATGCTGGAGACATGGGAGAATAGCAGGAGTATGTAGCAGGAGACTATTATTACATCCCTATCTACATCTTTTATTCCAGATGGATTATTTGCCAGATAATTGGCCCTGGTTAACAGAAGTGGCAGGGGTTAAGTTTAAATATAATGCCCAGCCAAATTATGTTTAGGGGAGCATTATGCTTACATGATAATCTTAGCTGCATTAGCTTTCAGTATCTGACAGATATTCAGAGTTATGCGGATGATTGCATCTTTTGTCATAGCGTGGTGCTTTTTCTATGCTGTTAGTGTTATAAATAAGGGGGGTGAGAAAATGGTAAGAACGCAAAGAAAGAATCTAACTATATGTTTTAAATTGCTTGCCACATTTACCTTGCTGGTAGCGGTTGTATTCTCAAGCCAGACTGCGATCGCTTCAAGCACTGTCCAACAAAGTACCGGTGATGTAAGTTTAAGTGCCAGTGATTTCATCAGTATAAGCAGCAGCGATGTACGCACGATTTCAGATGGCTCAGTTATACCCGGTGCCGGATCCAAGCTCATAAGAACCGATGAGGGAGTAACAATGGAACTCCATACATCAGAGCTGCCAGCCAAGAACGCAGTTACGACCTGGTGGGTTATCTTCAATAAGCCTGAAAATTGCACCGAAGGTCAGGCTCCGCTCCGCTGCGGTGAAGGAGATCTTGGAAACCCTGATGTACAGGCGTCTGTAATGTTTGCAGCAGGCAGTATCAGCAGTGCTAATGGTAAAGCTACTTTCGGCTCGCATCTCTCGGTGGGCGACACAGAAGGATGCCAGACCGGTCTGCCGTGCAGCCAAGGACTGACTGATCCGAAGGGGGCGGATATACATCTCATTGTCCGCGACCACGGTCCGATTATTCCGGATATGCTGGATGAACAGATAAGCACATTCGGCGGCGGATGTAACAACGCTCCGCCTGATACAGGCAAGCCCGGACCGAATACATGCGAAGACCTGCAGTTCTCAGCTCATGAGGGGTAGAAAGGGACAGGGAGAACAAGTAAGGTACCTTACCTGCGGTAGGGTATCCTGCTTTATCGAAGTAGAAATCGAAAGCTATGTATTATAGATAATATGGTTTAAAAGGTATATCGGTTAAGGGTAAATTGCCTTTAATAGGGGGTGAAAGAGGATATGGCTCAGCAATACAAATGCCCAATGTGTGGTGCAACATTCGGTTCTCAATCAGAACTGGAGGAGCACTCAAAGAAAGAGCATGCGAAAGAAATGCAAAAAAAATCTCAAAGTGAAATGCGTAGCCAGTGATAAGATATTGGCTATGGTGGTATGGAAGGAATATATTAGCCGGGTATGTTGCAGCGTCTGTTGCAGCAATCCGGCATCTTCCGTCCCGTGTGACCGCCTGATAAGTACTCAAGATCAGAATATGGTAGAAATGATAAATGATGTATTGATAAGATACTTTCCTTCTTAAGGGGTTATAAAATGAAAGAGTACGATGTTATTATAATAGGTACAGGTTCAGCAATGGGCTTTGTTAGTCCGATAGCGGATAAGAACCCGGAAACGAAGATCGCGATTATTGATAAAGACGAGCCGGGAGGGATATGCCTGACAAGAGCCTGTATACCCTCTAAACTACTTATCTACCCGGCAGATCTTGTGAGGCTGGTGGAGAGCATAGGGAAATTTGGTATTGATATTGAATTAAAAAGAGTTGATTTCAAAAAGATAATGGAGAGGATGAGGGGCATAATCTCTGCGCATATAAATAATATTCGTGAGGGACTATCCAGCAGCCCGAACATAGATTATTACCGTGAAGTTGCGGAATTTATTGCCCCTTATACGATGAAGGTAGGTAATGAGACCATAACCTCAAAAATGATATTCCTCGGTACCGGTTCAAAGCCAATGATACCGCCGGTAAAAGGGCTGAATGATGTGGATTACCAAACAAGCGATACGTTATTAAAAATGACCGAACTTCCGGAGAGCATGGCGATTATGGGTGGTGGGTTCATTTCGGCAGAATATGCCCATTTCTTCTCAGCCATGGGCACAAAGGTAACTATCATTGGCAGAAATCCCCGGTTATTGCCTGATGAGGAACCAGAGGTCTCAGAGCTGGCTAAGAAAGAGATGTCAAAGCACATGGATATTATCACAAACCACGAGGTTGTTGAAGTGCAAAGCGCCGGCGGTGGAAAGAAAAAGGTTATTGCAATGGATAGGATTAATGGTAAAAAGACCGATATCGTCGTAGAGGAGATCCTTGTTGCTACAGGCAGGGCTTCCAATACCGATATACTGCATCCTGAGAAGAGCGGAATAAAAACCGATAAGAAAGGCTGGATTGTTGTAAATGAATATTTTGAAACTTCACAGCCAGATATCTGGGCTTTTGGAGATGCTCATGGAAAATTCCTTTTCAAACACGTGGCAAACTATGAAGCCCGGATTGTTTACTACAATGCATTCCAGAATAAAAAGATCAGATCTGATTACCATGCTATCCCGCATGCGGTCTTTTCACACCCTGAGATAGCCGGTGTGGGATTGAGGGAAAAGGAAGCCATTGAGAAATATGGGGAAAAGAACGTGTTGATAGGCTTCTATAGATATCAGGATACTGCCAAAGGTCAGGCAATAGGAGCGAAGGATGGTTTTGTAAAGGTAATCGTAGAAAATGGTACCAATAGGATTCTGGGTGCGCACATAATCGGTCCCAGCGCCTCGGTTCTCATCCAGGAGGTAATAAATCTCATGTACACGCCTGAGCAGAGCGCAACTCCTATCAGTCGGGGGATGCATATTCATCCTGCACTGAGTGAGGTTGTAGAGAAGGCGTTCGGTTCACTAATGGAGCCTGCACACTATCATCATGTTCTGGAGGAGCACCTGCATTAGAGGCACATGCTGAACTCAAAAATAAAAATCCTGCCCGCAGGCAGGACCTTATTCTCTGAAAGCTTACTATCCACCAGAGGGATAAGGAGTCAAACCGTTCGGGATGAACTCGTAATCTATCCCCGGCGTAACATCGTGGGCAAATTCAGGATGCGGACCTCCATCCAGTGTAAAACTCGTCCTTGCGATGTGCTTGAGCCACACCACCTTACTGGGGTGCAGCGTTCCGCTGTCAGCCGAAACCAGTTCGTGATAGTGGACATATCCCCTTAAAGCGTACGTCTCAGCCTTTTCTTGCGACCATGTGTCGATAACCGCCTGCACAATATAGATAAGCTCACCGTCTCCGGCATCCGATGACCACCAGTTCGGTGCACCGAAAGGTCCGGTATTATAGTGCCGTCCTACCATCCTGTCTTGACCCGCTATCACCCAGTAGTGCCCGGGAATATCCCTGGCTCCTCCCGGTCCATCCGGAGGACCTTCAAGATAATAGTCCACTCCGTCCACATTGATTACAATACCGTGGACGAATCCCGCAGGTACTTTTTTGTCTTCCGGGGCGGCAGACACAAGAGTAGAGCCCAAAGCTGCCACCATTAATACTGCTACAGTGCATGTTAGTTTACTGACCCTATCTTTCACCTTCCACTTTTTATCAAAAGGTTAGAAGGATGCCATCAAAATGGGTTCTGCCGCATTATTTAAAGCAGTCCCTGTGAAAACACATCTAACCCGATAGACATGTTTATTAAAACCCCTATAAAAAATTATCTCGTGAACCTCTTGAGCACCTGCGGGTTTTTATCTGATCAATCGGGAAAGTAAAAGAAACAGTATGGCGTAGCCATTTAAATTAACAACGAACTGGTACGAACTGAAACGAACTCTTGCCTCGAAGTTCGTACGAGTTCGTATTGAGTTCGTTGTTATTTTCGCATTGCTTCTGGAGGGAGAATGAAATTAAAATGTTGTTTATCCCTGATTGATTCCAGGAGAACTCACCTGCGGGTTTCTCCACAGCAGGCGGCGAAATTAAATTGAGACGGCATTATTGACAAAGGTTTATTAAGGCGAAACCGAAATAATTACTTGCGGAGCGGTATGGTAAGCAAGATAACCTGGGGTATTGCATTGCTTGTTTTGATCAGTCTCTTATTTGTATTTTCGAATTTTGTCCAGGAAAAGGAGGTTATTGAGCCTGAACTGAAGGATAAAGAGCTTGAATCCAGATTGAACGAATTCGCAAAAAATATTGTCAGCGGGGGACCTCCGAAAGACGGCATACCTCCAGTAGACAGACCAAAATATGTTCCTGTGCAGGATGCGGATAACTTCCTGGATGAGAAGGATGTGGTTTTTGTAGTTGAGAACATCGATACGGAAAAAATCTACCCCCAGAAGATACTTGTCTGGCATGAGATCGTAAATGATGTAATAGGTGGAGAAAGGGTTTCAATAACGTACTGTCCATTGACGGGATCAACTGTAGGTTTCAAGGGTAAATTCGACAGCAACGAGACCACTTTTGGAACATCGGGAAAATTACTGAACAGCAACCTGGTGATGTACGACAGAGCCACAGACAGCTACTTTCCTCAGATCCTCGGTATGGCTGTGAAAGGCAGCCAGAAGGGGAAAACATTAGAAGAGTTCCCTGTTATCTGGACAACGTGGGATAGGGCAAAAGCAAAATACCCCGGTGCCCTGGTTTTATCTGCAGATACGGGATTTCTCAGACAGTATGGTACGGACCCTTACGGCTCTTATCAGGAAAAAGGAACATATTATGATTCCGGAGATCCGTTTTTCCCTGTTATGGTGACCGACAGCAGGCTTGCTGCAAAAGAGGTTGTTATCGGTATAAGGATAAATAACTCTGCGCTTGCCATAGTTAAAAATAAACTTGTAGAATCCAGGGTCGCTAATTTACGTATGGATAACAGGTCCATCGTTGCGTTCTATGACGAATCTTTGGACACAGTTAGGATCTATTCGGGGCATATCGGGACAGATATTTTGAATTTCGAAACAAGAGGTGGAAAAATATTTGACAGGGAGAGCAATTCGGAGTGGTCAGTGCTTGGCGAATCTACAGGCGGAGAGATGCGGGGAACTAAATTGAGACCGATTAATTCATTTGACGTGATGTGGTTTGCCTGGTTCTCTTTTTACCCTCAAACCGAACTCTACGGATAGGTAAATATGGAAAAAATCTTCGTAATATTGAAAGATAAAAAGGCAAAAAGGATAGGTCTGCTGGTGGGAATTATTTATTTCCTTTTTTACCTGTACAGTATAGGCAATATCACCATTATAGAGATGCCCGAAATGCTGTCTTTTAGGGTCATTGAGGACTGGCAGGATAAAATATTCAAACCAATTGCCCCGTTTCTCTGGGAAGCGATTGCGGTTCTTTATGTATACAGGGGATTAACGATCTTTCTTTCCGTTCCTAACCTTATACTGGCATTTCTCCTCGCTTCCCTTGTTCTCTTAAATATCGCTGTTGCTGTGTACAGCTATTCCCTCTCAAGAGTGTGCCAGCTCCGCCCCGGATATAAAGGAATACTCGGTTTTATACCGAGTCTCTTTAGCGGTCTTACATGCTGCGTTCCGACATTTCTGATCACTCTGGGGCCCGCCCTGGCAAGCTTTACAGTTCTCTTTATTGAAGTAAGGCAATTTCTAATACCTGCCAGTTTTATTCTAATGATACTGGGATTAATATGGGGTATTAAAAGAATTCCCCCTGAATTTATACAAATATATGAGGAAAGCAAAAATAACAGATAAGACAAAACTGGAAAAAGCTCTACAAGAATCGGACATCAAGTTCCGCTCTGTTGTGCAGTCGGCAACAGACGCAATAATGTAAGGTTATGCTATATATAAGGTTATAAAGTAATATGATTTGGCATGGCGCCATTTAGATGTATAACAAGGAGGGAAATTGAAATGGGTTTTCTCGGAACAGCCGCAAGTTCGTTTGCAGATACAGTCTTGATTATTCAAACAATCGGTTTTATTGTACTGCTTTCTGGCATTATATATGTCAAAAGGAGGGATTTTTTAAAACATTTCAGAATGACAAGGATTACCGTCTTTTTAGGGGTTTTATCTTTTATATGGATGGGCTATTCCCTGATATCCTATTTACAAATTCTCGGCACTGTCGAGGTTCTGCTTGTTTCCCATGTGATTACTGGATCGGTGGCACTGTTCGCGGGCGTGTTATTAGCATTTGACAGGCTGATAAAAAAGACTAAAGCCCCTATGAGGACGGTTTTTCTTTTATGGGCGCTGGCACTGGTCCTGGGGATCCTGTTTTATAATAATTATTATACATCTTAAATCAGTCTGAGCGACCCTCATCATAGTTCTCGGGCAGGTGCAGATCACCTAACTATGAATTGTCCCTCCATACCCGCGTCCCTGTGACCTGGCACCTCACACCACATATTAAATATTCCTGTTCTGTCGGCAACGAATTCCATAACCTGGGTAGTTCCGGAGGATACTACCCTGACTCTTTGATCATATCCTTCAATGAACAGGTTGTGCGTCCCCTGGTCGTTTATTACAGTTATCCTTACAGTATCTCCTTTATTCACGGTTATGTTCGCCGGGCTTAATTTGAAATTAGTTTCTCTTATTGTGAATTCTTTAGCATCTCCTGCCGGCACGACAGGAGTTGTTGTCTGGGCAGGTTGCTGATCTATGCATCCGCCTATAAAAACAATCCCAGCCAGCAGTAAAAATTTGCCGGATAATTTCATCTCGATACCCATGTATTGATGTTTTGCATGTTATGGCATATATCTCTATTGTTCACCGCGAGACCATACAATAATTCCAACATCTGATACGACCTGAGCATATTGAGCGTATAAACGAGTCGCACGGAGGCTGAGGAACAAAAGCTACCTTAACTTTAATCTCTGTGTTCAACTGAAAAAATTATATATACCAACATACAAACAGTTGTATCCAGAGTGGAGGCTAAAGAATGGTAAAAATAAAAAATGTTGTATATACAATATTGGCTATATTCCTTGTATCGGTTCTTTTAGGCTGTGTTGGTCAAAGAGAGGCAGGATTAGAACCCAGGGCAGAAGGTAAGGCACTCTACGACTACATAACCGCAGGCAATAACTATAAAAATTGGAACAAGTGGCCCGGTCTGGGCGAGTTTTATCCAAGAAGCCCGGGAAGCGCTCACAGTGATTTACTTACGACCTATGTATCAGGTAATGCTTTTTCCGCAATCCAGGGCAAAAAAGGGACACTTCCTGAAGAGAGCATAGTAGTAAAAGAGAACTACGATTCTAACAGGACGCTCATGGCACTTACAGTTATGTACAAGGAAAAAGGCTATGATCCGCTGAACAATGACTGGTTCTGGGCAAAGTACGGTCCCGACGGTACGGTGCAGGCAGAAGGAAGGGTAGAAGACTGTATCAACTGCCATGGGCAGAGAAAAGATAACGATTACATATTCTCAAGCCCTCTTAAGTAAAGGGCAGGAACCAGGATAGTTTCTGCTCTTCAATCATTTTCATGTATTCTCAGAAGTATTAAAAATAAACGAATATACAGGGAAAAAGTAAGGTATGAGTATGGATAAATATGATCTAATAATCCTCGGCAGCGGCTCTGCTGCTTTCGGGGCAGCGATAAAAGCAGTGGAATTGGGAGCAAAGGTGGCTATGATCGAGAAAGGTACGATCGGAGGCACCTGCGTTAATGTCGGTTGCGTGCCAAGCAAGCACCTGCTAAGGGTCGGGGAAATCAGCTATTATAAAAATCATGGTTACACCGGATTGGACATTACCTCTTCCCTTGACTTTGCTGGCACAATAAACGATAAAAGAGAAATTGTAGAAGGGTTGAGGAAGGGCAGGTACATCGATGTGATCGATGCTTTAGGGATAACTCTGGTAAGAGGGCAGGCTGTTTTTGATTCCAAAAACGAAGTAAAGGTGAACGGCAGGACTCTACATGCCGATAAGTTCGTTATAGCCACTGGTTCTTCCTCACATATCCTTCCAATAGAAGGTATAGACAGTGTAGATTACCTGACCAACATAGAGGCCATGGAGTTATCCGAACTCCCCGAATCGATGATAGTTCTGGGTGGAAGAGCTCTTGGTCTGGAATTTGCGCAGATGTTCGCTCATTTTGGAACAAAAGTAACCGTACTCCAGAGAAGTCCCGGGATAATACCTGAAGAGGAAAGCATGATCTCAGATTATCTCAAAGCCTATCTTGAAGAAGAAGGAATTAATATCCAGACCGGGGCAGGCGTGAGAAGTGTCAGGAAAGAGAACGGTAATGTCGTTGTAACCGCACTTTTTGGAGAAGAAAAAAGAGAATTTAAGGCTGAAAAACTATTGATGGCGACAGGCAGGAAACCCAATACAAGGGATCTGCACCTGGAAAAAGCAGGTGTTAAGACCGATGAAAATGGTGCAGTAGTCATAGATGGGGAATTTAGAACCACATCACCTGATATCTGGGCAGCAGGCGATGTTCTTGGGGAACCGATGCTTGAGACTGTTGCAGGTAAAGAAGGCTCAATCGCAGCCGATAACGCCTTAACTGGCAGAGGGAAAAAGATGGATTTCTCAGCAGTGCCCCATGCAATATTCACCATACCGCAGGTAGCCAGCGTAGGCTTGACTGAGAAGAAAGCAGAAGAAAAAGGCATTATCTGCAGATGCAGCACCATTCCGATGGAGGCTGTTCCAAAAGCTGTGCTGGCAAAGGATACGCGCGGGCTTGTTAAAATGGTGATTGATGCGGAAACTGAACGCATACTCGGCGTGCATATACTGGCTTCACTGGCTGCTGATATGATCCATGAAGGGGTTCTTGCTGTAAAATTTGGTATGACTATTGATGATATTATAGACACAGTGCATGTTTTCCCCACAATGACAGAAGCGGTTAAGCTGGCGGCGCAGTCATTCAGGAGAGATATCAGCAGGATGAGCTGCTGCGCTGAATAAAATTACCCCCCCCAGAAGGCTTATAAAATAACAAAGGTATGTTAAATACGTGGTATCGTGACAAAAAAAGATCCATACATAGCCCTTATCTGCACACATTGCGAGTTCTTCAAGGAAGACGATATAGACCTTGAATGCGCTGCGTTCAAGGTCTTAAAAAGCATGCTCCAGAGAGGCGTTATTACGCCGGAAGAGATAAAAGATGTCCTCGGTTGAGTTCTTTCCTGCACTGTCACCCGATTTTGTGCTCCGTAAGCTTGAGAAACCGTATGTCTATAATATATCCGATGACCAGTTATATGAGCTGGACGATGAAGCGTTTGAGTTCTTAAAGAAATGCAACGGAACAACTCCTTCTTCCAGCCTGGTTCCGGACACTGGCGAAGACAGCCGGGAATCAATCGAATACATGCTGGACGAAGGTATAATCCGGCGGCAGGAAAAAGCAGCTTCGAGAAAAATCAAAGCGCTGCATTCACCTGTTCCATCGCTTCGCTATCTTTTGGTGAATATAACGAACAAATGTAATCTTAAATGCAAACACTGCTATCTTGGAGAATCAGGAGATAAAGAGGTCGGAATAAGGTCATTCGAAAAAGCAGTTTCGCAATTCGAGGATATGGGCGGTTTAAAGCTTATGATCTCGGGAGGCGAACCTCTTCTTCATTCAAAATTCCGGGAACTGCTGGATATCCTGCCTTCCTACGAGCTTCGGATGGTGGTTTTGTCTAACGGGACACTGATACATAAAAAAGAAGCGGAAAAACTATCAAAGTACGTCGATGAAGTCCAGGTCAGTATCGATGGCATTAAGTCGCATGACCTTTTACGCGGGAAAGGTTCATACGATAAGGCTATACGAGGGATCTCTGCCCTCCGGGGTTCGGGTGTTCCGGTCTCTGTTGCCACAATGGTGCACAGATATAACGCCGGTGAGTTCGGGGCTATGAAAAAGCTTTTCTCCGGGCTGGGAGTACTTTCGTGGAGCGTGGATGTGCCGTGCACCGCCGGGAACATGAGATCCAGCAAGGACTATATGCTTTCCCTGGAAGAGGCAGCCCCGCTCTTAAATTATGGCTTCGGCGCCGGGGCGCATGAAAGCACCGGCGATTATACGTGCGGTTCTCACCTGTGCGCGGTATCACCCGATGGCGCAGTAAGTAAGTGCGGGTTTTTTGATGATGAGCCGGTTGGGGATGTAATTGACCTTGAGGCAGCCTGGGCAAAACTCTGTAAAAATTATCTCTGGAAGCTTGATGAACTGGACTGCCACAATTGCAAAGTTATCAAAGACTGCAGGGGAGGGTGCCGCTTCAGGGCGAAGCAGTATAAAGGGATACTGGCTCCCGACCCCCTGTTATGCCATGCCAATGGTGTTCTGGCATTCCTATGAGATCTCAGCGGCTGCTTCTTCAGGTTCCGGGAACAACTTTTTTGTTCTCATGAATTCCCTGGCTTTCTTCATCGCTGTGGCATAAGCGAACAGCCATCCCTCGTTAAGCAAAATAGTCCCGTCCCTTATCGTCTCTTTTTCGAGCGTACCGCCGCTGAACTCCTTCAGCAACTGGATAGTTGCGATGCATGCTGCACTGTACTCATCCATCTCCTTTGATTCGGTCGCAATATCATGAAGCAGCATTTTGTAAAGGTTCCTGAACTTGGAGGTGGGAATGAACTGTTTCTCTCCTGTTTTTACAAGAACGTTGATTTCAACAAGATCGCTCGTCAGTTTATCGATTTTATCTTCTTTCCAGGTTTCAGTCGGATTATCCGTAAGCTCATATGCTGCCCAGACGTCCCTCAGGAGGCTATCGATCTCCTCCTTATTTTCTACCCTTTTCAAAGCATACTCAGATGATTTTAATCCGGGGATAGTGGATATATAGAGCCTCAGAAGATTCCTTAACTTATCACCATCCTCGCCCTCAACGACTTTTATCTGTTTAAGGATCTCATATTCCATGTCACTGAGGGTCACAGTCAGATTTTTTGGCATTTCACACCTTTAACGAAAGATAATCGCTCACCGCTGGGAGGATTCTAATGCCCCGGATTTCTGTTTTCCATGCCTGGATTCATTCTATCAGCTCCGCAACGAAAGTGCATTCTTCAACTCCTTCCAGGACGCATTCCGCACCTTTTTTACAATAGAACCTGTTATCAATATGTTTTCTGGCAATCCCTCCGAAAAACCCTCTTAATATATCACAGTACGTGCATTTTTTCCCTTTTAACGGCAGCCCTTTTACCTTGAACAGGATTTTTTTTCAGATATCTCGAAAGTTACTTTTACCCCGTCTTTCTCGAATTCCTGCTGGATATCCTCAATTTTTGATGTTTTAATATCCATTGCAGCCTGCTCTCCGGCTTCGAACATCAGAACAGCGTTCGCTGCATTCGTTACGACATTATTACAGACATCGACATAAGCTTCCAAAAATCTTCTGAACAATCACTCACGCCCTTTATTCATAAATATCAATCTTGTTTCATACATCATAATTCTTTGCTCTGATAAAATACAGACCCGTAAGCTTTAAGTATTTTGTTCGCGTATATACGAACCAATAGTGGGCTTGTAAAACTATTTTTATCCCTCCTATCCAACCTGCCCACTATGATTTTTCTTCGGAATTATATGTCTCATCAATGTCTGTTTACATATATCGAACCTGTCGCACTCAGCGCAGTCCTTCCAGATAGATTTTTTCTCATCATCCTTAAGTCTCCGGAACCCCTTTTTTCAAAAAGACCGGCGATGTCGTACGTAGATAGACCGTTCCGGTCAGTTCGGCAGCGCGGGTTAATATGGAATCAACAAGTTTTGACCCGATGCCCTTATTGCGATAATTCGGCAATACTGCAATCGACCGCAGCTCCACAATATCACTTATATCCAGGCAGGCACAGCCGACGATCTTTTCTTCCTGGACAGCCACTATAAATTCAGGGAGGTTTTTTTCTACACTTCCGGTATCCAGGCAATAAAAAGAAAGGATTCTCTTTATGTCCTTAATATCCGATGAAGTCGCCTTTCTGATTTTAATATCCATGCTGCTCTAATAGAATAGTTCTTTATAATATATTTGCTTATAAAGAGAAATATTCATGAAAGTCATTAGAGACCCTATACATGATTACATTGAGCTTGACGAGCTGGCGCTCTCCCTGATAGATACCCCTCTTGTCCAGAGGCTTCGAAGAATACGGCAGCTGGGTTTCTCCAACCTTGTTTATCCGGGAGCGAACCACACGCGGTTTGAGCATTCGCTGGGCGTCTATCACCTTGCGATATCTTTAACAAAACAGGTGGACGAACACCAGCAAAATGAACTGCAGGCTGCTGCACTGCTCCATGATGTCGGGCATGGGCCTTTCTCGCATGCGACTGAAAACCTGATTGAACGATATACAAAAAAAGGCCATGATGAAGTAGGTGGATTATTAAAAAAAGGAGCTGTTGCCGATGTGCTCAGCGAGCATTCATTATCTCCGTCATCGATTGCGAAGCACATAAAGGGCGAGACATACCCGGGTCAGATAATTAACAGTGAAATAGATGTGGACAGGATGGACTACCTCGTACGCGATGCCCATTATACAGGTGTGGCTTTCGGTCTCATAGATCACGTACGGTTGATCCACGAATTGAGGTTCAATGAGAATAAACTTGTCCTGGGCGTCGGGGGATTGCAGGCTGCCGAATCGCTGCTCGTTTCGCGGTTCCTGATGCACCCTACTGTTTACTTCCACCATGTCAGCAGGATTGCGGAGTCGATGTGCACACATGCAGCCGGGTATATGATAGAGAATGAAGGGCTAAAACCCGGATTGCTCCTGAGAATGGATGATGTAACTTTTATGATGGAGTTACGGAACTCAAAGGGGTTTCCGGCTGATATTGCAAAACGGCTTGATGAAAGGAAGTTGTTCAAAAGGGCGCTCTATACTGGTTTTGAGTCTTTTGAGACGGATATATTAAAACACAGGAAAAAGATCAAAAGGGTTGAGAATGAGATAGCCGAAAATGCCGGTGTGGAACCGGAGTATGTAATTGTTGATATCCCGGAAAAACCCCGGATTATTGAAATGAAAGCAAGGGTCATGATAAACGGTAAGATGACACCGATAGATAAAGCCTCAAGCCTTGTAGCTACGCTGGAGAAAGCGCAGCTTGATAATTGGCGCATCGGGGTTTTCACGCCTGCCGAATACAGGGAAAAGGTAGGCAAAGCTGCGAGGGAATTTTTTGAAGTGAAAAAGGATGTAAAGCAGTTCAAACTGACCGAGATATGAGCGCCCGTCGTACCATATCTTCTTCTTCGGGTCTGTACAGCTCTTTTATGCTGCATGGTTCCTGATAAAAGTCCAAACCCCGGATTATTACAATAGGCGTCCCGCCGTTCCCCTCACCCATCAGGATATTCGCAAATCCTGCGAACTCATCTATAATAGCTTCGTTTTTTACCTCAAGGACTCTTCCGAAAAGGTCTTTTGTGCCCCGCCAGTCCCTCGTGGGCATTATCCCTGCAATGCCGATGGCAGCACCGGTTTGCCCCATCCTGAAAGCCCTGCCATTGGTGTCGGTGATGATAACACTCACTTTTTTTCCGGTCAGTTTAAATACTGTATCTTTTACTCTTTTTGCACTCTCGTCAGGGAATTCCGGGAGTAAAAGAACATTTCTGGAGCCGCTTACGTTCGAGCGGTCTATGCCTGCGTTAACGCATATGCTGCCGCTCTTTATGCGCACAAGCAGGAAGGGCGATTCGATAAGTACCTCGCTGCTCTGATCGAGAACAGATTGCACGAACCTGGGGTCATTGTCGTTACTCTTTGCGATCGCTTCGGCTCTCCTGCTCACTTTCACTTTATCCAGCGAAAGTATCCTGTCCTCGGATTTTGATACGATGGTTGAAGAAATAACGATAATGTCGTGCTCCTCCAATTCCGCTCTTTCAACTATCATGCGTCCGATATCGTCTCCGGGTTTGATCAGGGGGATATCCTCAATAGTAAATGTGGTTGCTTTCAAAGGGTTTCCTCATCCTCTTAAAATGTGGATGTAGTAATAATGCTTTCTAAACGAATAGCTTCTGTACCTGAGTTCTTGTTGTTTAGTTTCACCCCGCTCGCATGAACCATATATAAGAGGGTATCATCTTCCGTACTACAGGAGCGTGAATTATGGAATTGACATTTGAAAGAACAGAATTGACCAGGGATTGCAGATATGTACAGGATACGAATGGATGTGATTCATTTGTTATCAGAGAAGCAGGCAGTCTGGATTATAGTTCAGCTGTTGTGTTATTGAGCAACCTGGCAGAGAAGAAAGATATCACTCCGCTTGAGAGAGAAGCCCTGGCAGCCGCCATCCGGATTATCCGGCAGCTGATGGAGATAGAAAGAACATGATAATCTACAATCTTGGATTGTAGTGAGGCGGTTCTTTATGGGTCTCATCGATAAACTTTCGCTTGAATATCTCGTTTTCGGATAAGTCCCTTGAGATATACCCTAACCTGTGAAGCACAGGCACAAAAGCCATCGTGGAGCCAATAAACTCCGGGGATAATGCAGCACAGTATTTCGGTGAGACCCTGTATGCATCCAGGACAAAATCTTTATCCACTATACCCGTCAGCCTTGAGACTATCCCTGCCGCGTCCTCCGGTCTTGTGCGTATGAAATTGCTGGCTCTCTCGTGCATCGCAAGGAAATCCAGGATAACGTCCGGGTACTGCATCAATTCCTCCCTGATAACAATCCCGTAGCTCGGGTTGTTCTGCCACAGGGAGTGCGGCGGAACGATTATTTTTGCCCCGCATGCCCGTGCAGCTGCCACCGCAAGCGCTGGAGTCCCGACTGCAGCGCTGATCTCACCGTCCGCCAGCGCCTCCAGCACAAAGTCTGTCCAGGCGAAGTTCTTAACTTTAATTCTAAGCCCTGCCTTCAAAATAGCGTCGTTGATGATGACATCATGGATAGAGCCCCTGGGAGGTGAGCCGATAACCTCACCCTTGAACTGGGCCAGCACGGCTTTAATGTCTCCGAGTTCATCAAGCGTACTATACTCTTTTTGGGCTATCAGCACCGTTCCTTCAACGTGCCCGCCTGCTACGCATATGATCGGAACGCCGCGGTCGATGCCGATGATAGCTGGGGGAAGACCTATGTATCCGATGTCGGTTTCCTTGTTCGCGAAAGCTTTTACGATATCGGGACCGGATGCGAATAGCTTCCAGTCTGCATGGATGCCTGCTTTTTCCAACCAGTCGGTGCCCATTAAAATGAAGGATGTATGGTAGACTGTGGAGAGGTGAGCGATATTGATAATGTTTGAAGTGAGCATGATTTTATATATTTTCTTAAATCCTTGTTTAATTTAATTTCAAATTTTAGATACTTCTTTTATGACCTTCTTGTAGCTCTCATTAACTTTATAAACTTTAGAATGCTTCGTTAAATAATTATAATCCAGTTTTTCTTTTTGCCTCAATAAGATCCCTTTTGCGTCCAAAATATCCTTTGGACTGCCATATGCAAGCTTTGAGATTATAGAATCTTCTGGCGTACATAACCAGATTTTTCTATTAAAAAATTCAACTTGTGTCCGTCTTAAGAAAGACTGTTGATCGAACTCATTATAAATCCCCTTAACATCTATTCTGAAAGGCGACTGGTCATCAAAAACCCCGAAATGGCTCTTTTCATTGAAAGCCGCTATAATATCCTCAGCAGGACAAAAGAAATCTTTAGACTTAAAGTACTCGGCAAATTTCTGTATCTTATCCTGCGGAATCACGATAACAACATCAATATCTTGAGTTGTTCTGGGTATGCCATAGTAGCCTATGGCTATCGCACCGACAAACATATACGGAATTTTTTCTAAGTTTAAGAAATCGGCGGTTAATTCTATTATTTCTTCGAATTTTCTCATAATCTAATTCCGTATATTTTTTTAATACTTTTAATCAGTTCTTTTTCTGATATCCCCGGATGCTCTGATTTAACTGAGCTTATGCATATATTAAGTGCCGTATCTATCATATCAACCATAGATTCAAGAGACTCAGAGCCTTTAATCCTGCGAAGTTGGCTGACTGAAACTAAAAGCTTCTGGGATTCATCAGCTTCGTTAAATATCATCTTGTATCACCCGGTATCTTTAACTATGTTTTATATAATACCTATACTGTTCTGATATGTTTTATTAGTTTTGTTTTTTGGGAATATTGAAAACCTGCCCACTCCGGCAGGTCAGCATAGAATCTATAGAGAAAAAGGTGAAGAAGTTATCAGGAGGTAGATTTTGATCCTCTCCCTTTGATCTATAGTTTTAAAACTATAAATCCATTGATTTAATGAATAAATATATATATACTATAGAGTAATAACAAGTATGTCAAAATACAATGCAGCGAACAAATAGACCAAAATCTTAACTTAGGAACTGATATGCCACTTGAAAAACTCTTCACCGGCTCTGCAACCGCCAAAATAATAGATGTCCTCTGGGAGAACCAGAAGACGGACCTCACGCTCACGGAAATAGCGAACAAGGCTGGCATCCATTACACCTCTCTCATGAAGGCGCTGCCTTTACTTGAGAGGCTGGGCATGGTCACAATGACGCGGCAGGTCGGAAATGCCAGGCTGTATAAAATAAACAAGGGCGACGCTATGGTTAAAAGGCTTATCAAGCTCCTGGACGAGCTTAATGCACGCCTTGCAGAACGCAAGCCTGTTAAAAAAGTAATACCTGTTCCTAAGAAGATAAGTAGTTCCATCCCGAAAAGTCCCAGACCCGGGCTGGAGATACGCAGGAACCTGGATACGGCTGTTTCGCGCATTAGCGAAAGCGATCAATCCTGAGCCGTGATGTGGTCAGAATTGAGTCAGATAAGACTAAATAAAATTGGTGATTTCATATCTATTATTTAAATTCGCTATGATATGCCGTGCAGCTATAGTTAGATATAGTAATCTATAATAGCCTGTAGCAAATCTGCAACCTGTGATTAAAATTTGCCATGGCGATCCAGGTTAAAGGAACCGGCAAAAATGTATTTGACAGGATAAAACTCTACCATAGCATCCAAATAATAAACCCTTATATCCCCCTTCCGCCAATCCATACCCCAGTGATCCCATGAAACCGATAGAAACATCAGAAGGCATAGGCGGCTTGCTCACCGCATTTCGCAAGCTTGCGCGCGGCAGGAAAAAGATAACCTTCATCGGCTGTCCCGGCTGGTGCAACCCGTTTGCCGAGCTTCTGGGCTATGTTCTGCGCGATGCAGGAAAGGAAATGGTCTTTATCCCCAACCTGAGAAAGGAGCTGGCTGCAAAGGTCGAAATGACAGAATACGGGATGCAGCTTGGTGGAAAAGCCGACCCCGCCTCGGATACGATCGTACTGCTCGGGGGTCTTGCAATGCCTAAGATGGAAGTGGATGTGAACGGTTTGATAAGATTGATCGATGAAATAGCTGACAGGCATTCCGACAGGCAGATACTTGGGGTCTGCGTTGGTGGGGTTTTCCAGAAAGCAGGATGGGATAAGTTGATAGATTTTGACTATCTTGTGGATGCGGACATGAAGGCTACAACATACGGGTTCAAGTAGCGCTATAAATGCTATAATACACCTAACGCCTCAATGTTTGCAAGCAATATCAAAAGTATTCCACCCGGCTCCGGAGGTACGGCACCGTTAATAACGCTCATATTGGAATAAATTCCCATAAACCCGCCTGCTATGATAGCAAAAAGAACGCCGTTTACGGTCCAGTACCCGTTGCTATAGGATTTTACATATATCGCAAGCAGCATCATAAAAGTGATCCAGAGCTTAAACATCACCATCCCATCACCTATGCCGAAAGCAAGAAATGCCAGACAATACAGCCCCCGCTGCAGGGTTATATTTTTTAATATGATTATAACCAAAGCCTTTAGTACCCTGAACATAAGTAATATATATCAATAAAGGAAAACACTATCATATATACAAATTTGTGAAAAGTGTGTGAACCCTTAATGAAATCTTGAATCCCTGACGGATTCGTATGGTACCTTTATGCCATTTCTACAAAATGAATGTGATAATAATGGACTGGAAACCTGAAGCTGCAAAGGAACTTGAAAAAATACCGGATAGTGTTCGCAAAATGGCGAAAATGGGTATAGAGACATCAGTAGAGAAAAAAGGCAGGAGCACCGTTACTGCAGAGGATGTTAAAGAAGCGGTAGAGCGCGTTGGCGCCCTGATGGAAAAAGACGAAAAGACCACGAAGATCGCGGTCGTCAGGTGCGATATCGTAAGCGAGACCTGTCCCGGAGTTGCGTGCTTTAAAGCGTTCAATAAAAGGAAGGTGTGTTTTGGCGAGTACGGCAAGAATACCGAGATCATTGGTTTTTTCACCTGCGGCGGATGCCCGGGAAGGAGGGTTTTCAGGCTTGTGGATAGCCTCCAGAAGCACGGTATTGATGCGATCCACCTGAGCTCATGCATGCTGATGGACACGGGTTATCCCAGATGCCCCCATATCGATGAAATCAAGCAGATGATCCTTAAAAAAGGCGTGAAGGTCGTGGAAGGGACGCACCATTGAGAGGAACATTTTAAGTGCAGAGAAAACAATTTTACTTTAGAGTTTTAGAAAGCTTTATTACTGTTCGTAAATATACGAATAATCAGAGGTATTATGACCATAACAAAAGATATGACAATAGAGGAAGTAGTCGCCAAGTATGAAGGTACCACAAATGTGTTCATAAGACACGGGCTGCATTGCGTCGGATGCCACATATCAGCATTTGAAACTATCGAAGAAGGCGCATTGGCGCATGGGATTAACGTTGATGCTCTTGTAGACGACCTGAACAAAGTCGCCTCATCCAGGAAAAAGTAAATACATCACGCAACGATCCTGGTGCCTGTTCCGCCTTCAAGCGCAGGCACAGCCTTTTCAAGGCTTGAGATGATCGCTGTTTTTCCGCCTGATCTTATGAATTTGATCGCTGAGAGCACCTTTGGCTCCATGCTGCCTTTTCCGAAATGTCCTTCTTTTAAATATCGTTCCGCTTCTGAGACAGTTATTTCATCAAGGTCTATCTGGTTTTCTTTTCCGTAATTCAGCGCTGCCTTTTCTACATCTGTAAGGATAAGAAAAGTTTCAGTTCCGAAAGCCGACGCCATTAAACTTCCTGTCAGGTCTTTATCGACCACAGCCTCAATACCCACAAGCAAGCCGTTCCTATGTATAACCGGAATCCCACCGCCGCCTGCTGCGATAACTATAGCACCATCCCGAATAAGATTTTTGATGATATCCTCTTCAACGATTTTTTCAGGTAAGGGTGATGGCACAACCCTGCGGTAGCCCTTTTTGTTCTTTATCATTTTCTTCCCCTGCTCCATTATCCTGCGCGCTTTAAATTCTGAATAATAAAGACCTATGGGCTTCGTGGGGCTCTCAAAAGAGGAACACGATTCATCGACGATTACCTGCGTCAGCACCGTGACAACCTGCTTTTTTATCCCGCTTTCCCTGAGCCTGTTATCGAGCGACTGCTGAAGCAGATAACCCAGCATCCCCTGCGTTTGCGCCCCGATGACATCCAGCGGCTGCGCCATCACCGAGCCGCACTCCTCCTGCATTGCAAGGAGATTCCCTACCTGAGGACCGTTGCCGTGGGTCAGGACGACATCATGCCCCATCTGGATTATCTGCACAATTTCCCGGCAGGTCTCATCTATCATTCGCTGCTGCTCAACAGGGCTGCTTCTTGTTGGGTTTAATATTGCATTGCCGCCGATTGCGATTACGAGCAGGGTCATGTTCCCCTATGCTTCAATCATGCTCCTTAATTCTCTTTTTTGCCCAGTTGAAGACTTTCTTAGCGATTTTAAGAGCCTCCTGATATTCTTCTTCGTCTACAGGTTCAAAGTCTCCAGGATAACGTGTACTGACTGCGTACGCTGTGAGTGAAATTGATTCTTTGATTTCATCTGGTACTTCTATACCATTATCTTCAATGAGTTCAATAAGACTGGAAATAGAATGGGTATGCGGAAAAGCAACGCTAATATGAACGAGTAAAGCTTTCAAAGATTTTTCAACTGCTTGCTCGCAATCGAAGCAAAGGTCTTCGTACAATATTTCTTCTGAGATTTTTCCAATCCGCGCTCTTCCCAGATTGCTTTTTGCCCTTTTTAACCACTCTTCAACCAGAGATTGGTTTTTCATAAACCACCTTTCCGTACTTTGAAATCTCTCTGTATATCATGAAAGGATTATCTTTAAGTTCTTCAAATCGTTCTGGTGTTTCAACTATAATATCAATAGGTACTCTAACACCGTAAAGGAATTTGTAGATTTTCTGAGCTAGTTTTCTCCTGTGTCCAACCCCTTTTTTAATCACACATATATCGTAATCGCTTTCTTTTTTGTAATTTCCTCTGGCGCGGGAGCCAAATAGAATGATTTTATCTGGATCAACTGATTTGATTATGATTTCTATTGCTTTTTCAAATGAATTTCTCATCCAAATTACCTTTTATATGCTTACGATTTCTTATCTCTTTTTAATGCGATTATGTTAATTATTAGTACTTCCATAATATTTGAATCGTTGGGTATGCGCTATGGTTAGTAGAATTAAATTATTCTTCAGAGAAGTAATCTGAATCTATTTTTTTAGTGTCGAACGTTTTTAGTTTTGAGACGCCAACATCATAATCAATCATAAGTTCTGCAAGTTCCTCTCCATCAATTAACCTAATCTTGGCATCAATGCTTTCAGCATATTCTTTAGCATCTTTAGAAAAATTTGATGTAGTTATAAAAATTCCTTTCTTTGCTCTTTGCCCTATTAAAGCTCCTACAAATTTATGAATTTCTGGTCGCCCTACTGTTCCATCCCATTTTTTTGCTTGAATATAAATAACATCCAATCCTAATTTGTCTTCTTTAATTTTACCATCTATGCCCTCATCCCCACTTTTTCCTGTAATTTCTCCAGCGTCTGGTAGATATCCTCCATATCCCATTTTCAATAACAAATCTATTACCAGTTTTTCGAAAATTCTGGCGGTGTGTTTTTAACTGAATTCAATAATTCCTGAGCTAGATTGCGTTTAATTTCTCGATATGCAGATTCTAGTAACTCTTGTGGCGTCAACTGATTATATTGTCTTCCACCTTCTTGCTTGTAGTGTTCAGTTTCCTCCTTCTTTAATGTTATAAACTCAATAAATTCTGGGAATTGTTCAAGGTATTCCACATTAATGTCAGGAGGATTCTTTTTTAAAACTTCGAGCCCTCTCTTAGTACTTCTAAAATATGACCTTTTAGTTGATTCTAAAAGTTTTGCCTTTTTAAGATATGTTCTTGCCCAGCCAGTCCTATTATTAATAATTGGTTGTTGTCCACTTGGTAATAGTTTTCTTTTTTCTTCATCGCTTAAATTAAACAGTTTGGAGATATAATCGATAGCTTCACTTATTGAATGTTCTTTTTTATCTTCTGCAAACTTCAATAATGGAAGCATTATGCTTTGATAATCAGGGATTGTCATACAATACTATTAAATTTTTAAAATATTTAAACCCTTGTTCGTTATTTACGCGTATTTTCTTTGAAACATGCGAATCTCTAATTCTTATTTACCCGCTCGCCTCTTTAAATCTCTTCACCACAAAATCCCGATCCAGCGATGCCAGGAAATGCCCGGCGCGCGGTCCTGATTTAAGCCCGAGCAGCGCCAGATATACAGCCTCGAACACCTTCTTCCCGTCAATCCCGATATCCTGCGCAATTTTGTACATATTATCATGTATATCCTGACCGCTCATGCCGCGTTCCAGTTCATCAGCCAGTATCGCAAGCGCGCGCTTCTGCTCTTTCGTTAAGCTCTTCGCCTGCGGAGGAAGCGTCTCCTGCACCTTGAATTTCACCATAGGCGGCGCATACTTGTCAAGCCAGTTCCTGGCATTGGTTGCCCTTTGCCTGATAGCCTCAACATCCGGGGTATCATATCCGCTGCGCTTAAGGACCTTAAGCAGATAATCAAAACCCTGTTCATCGGCTATCTGTATGGCTGTCACCATATGTCTGAACGGGATATTTGTGGGTTTTGTGCCCTCGGTCCGGGAAAGCTGGTATGCCCGCTTATCACCTTCTACCTGGTCGTACTCATCAACAAGGTTGAGCAGTGCAAGCCCGGGGTCAAATTCAATATGCTTATCAGGTCTCTGTCTGATGATCAGGTAGCGAAGTACCTCTGGCGGCACTATCTCAAGCATATCATTGATAGATATCGCAAGACCTGTGGATGAATGCATTGCACCTTTGCCTTTCAGCATGATCCACTCGTACACTATCGGATACGGGGGCTCGTAATCGTATATCTCGCGGCTTATCCGTTTTCCCGTATCATATGAACCGCCTGCTGTAGCATGGTCTTTGCCGAACGGCTCAACCGTTGTCCCGAATATAGGCCACCGCGCAGGCCAGTCCACGCGCCATGTAAGTTTACCTCCCCCTTTCATGGACACCGTACCTTCAGAGCCGCATTTGCACACATAGTCCACAGTTCCTTTTTCAACATCGAATCCTGTGACTTTTGTTGTGCTCAATCGTCCGCATTCGCTGCATATGGGATTGAAGGGGTTCCACTCAGGCTCCAATTCCCTGCCTGAGACCTCAGTAAGTATGCGGGCTATGGCATCCCTGTTGATAAGCGCTTTCTTAATTGCATCAATATATTTCCCCTCTTTATAAAGTTCATCAGCCCTGTAAACATCAGGCTTGATGCTGAGCGCATGCAGCGCATCGATGAACGGAATCAGGAAATGCTCTGCATAACTCTTATGAGAGCCACAGGGACACGGGATTTCAGAAAGGGGCTTCCCGATATGGTCCTCATAGCTCTTCGGAAGGAAAGGGTATACTTTGCGGAGGGGGTCGTAGGTATCTGCTATATAGATAAGACGCGCATCTGCGCCTTTATCCCTGAGCGCCTTGTAAACTGTATCCGCCGTGACCACCTCTCTCATATTGCCTATGTGGATAGCTCCGGATGGCGTTATCCCGGAGGCTACGGTATGTTTTTTCCGCGTTCAAGCACTTTTTCCGCTATAGCATCTGCCCAGTGTATTGTCTCGTCATTCATAAACCGATGTCCCGCTTTACTTGACTTAGGGGTATGCTTCGCATACCCCTTCATTTGATAAACCTTTCTTAAAGGTTTTTCATTGCTCCCTAAAACCGCACAAGAGATATTAAAAGATACTCTTATCGCTCTTGCCCTCCAATTCTGGGGGTATGGCGTGCGTAGTAGTCGGAGGGACATTTGACCCGTTACATGACGGTCACAGGGCGTTATTGAAGAAAGCCTGTGAATTAAGCAACGGCGGTGGGCTACTTATTGGGCTGACATCAGATAGGATGGCTAAAAACAAATCTCATAAAGTGGATGATTATCGTACACGATATAATGCGATCATGGAATTAACATCTGCGCAGGGAATAAAGCCTGAAATAATCAAGCTGGACGACCCTTACGGGCCTACCCTGCGTGACGATTTTGATTACATCGTTGTCTCCCCTGAGACGTACCCTACCGCATTAAGGATAAACGAGATACGTGAAGAAAATGGCATGAGGCCGATAGAAATAGTTCTTGTCGATTATATCCTTGCTGATGATGGTCTGCCCATATCGAGCTCGCGCATCAGCAGGGGAGAGATAGACGAGCATGGAAGGGTATTAAAACAGCCTCAATAAAGGGAGTGTAACCTTTTTTGCTGAAACTATCCATGTGAATATCCCTTCCTATTTATAAATATGTATCAACCCTTTCGC
>NZ_FZMP01000034.1 GCF_900196725.1 Candidatus Methanoperedens nitratireducens
GCGCCTGCCGGGTATTTGTACTCTGCTCCAGCTGGTTAATAATCGAAGTATCGACATTTGCCGCCTTTGTGTTAAGTGAAGTGTAATACGCGCTGTTGCCTTCCCTGTATGTCCTTAAATCAAAGTCCTTTGCCGTTGCATCGTTCCACATCTGCTCGATTCTGTTTATCTGTGAGGTCTTAGGGAAGTCGATAATTAAATCTGTGGTACCTACACAGGTTTTTTTAGCTCCTAATGATTTGCCTCTTTACTAAGTTTTAACTCCAAAAAGCACATACACAGACATTACAATTTTACAAATGGACTTAAACGAGGAACTTCTCTCTTTGAGAGAAAAGAACAGAGTTCTCAGTGAAGAAAATAAAGAACTCGATAAACATCAGGAGCTTTTAAGTGAGCGGATCAAAAAGCTGGAAGAAGAGATTCAGCGTTTAAAAGAGGAGAACCAAAAACTCAGTCTTATTCTCTTTGGCTTTAAGCCTCCAAAGAAAGAACAAAGTGAGAGTTTAAACAATGTTTCCAAACCTGAACCTAAAAAGCGTGGTCCGCCGATTGGGCATAAAGGTACATCACGCAAGAAGCCTGATAGGGTAGATCGAACTTTTGTCCTAAAACAGGACACATGCCCTTACTGCAATGGGGAAATCAGTGAACTTGAACAATCGCATGAGCGATATATGGAAGACATTGTTCCCCTCTTCCTTTTCGTTACCAGATATATCATAAAACATGGGTATTGCAAACATTGCGGCAAGATTGTTTATCCAGAAGTACCTGAAGTTATAGACAACTGCCATTTTGGTTTGAATTTCATGCTTTACATAACATACCTCCGATATGTCATGAATCTGCCAGAGAACAAAATAGCGACTCTTCTAAACGATATATACGATGCCAGAGTCTCAGAAGGTACAATAGTAGCATATCTTAAACGTGCTGCAAAGATTTTTGGAAGCGAATATGAGCGTATAAAGAGTCAAATGAAAGAATTGAACTGTCAGTATGATGATACTGGACAAAGAGTGAATGGTGAGAACAAGTGGCTCTGGGTATTTATCTCGAATGAAGTTGTACTTTATCATACCAGTAAGAGTAGAAGTAAAAAGGTAGTGGTAGAAATTCTCGGTAAAGACTATAACGGGGTAACTGTTCAAGATTTTTATCCATCATATGACAAAGCTCCAGGCATGAAACAGAAATGCTGGTCACATCTAATCAGAGATGCAAAGGAGATAGTTGAAAGGAAAAAACCGCCTCCTGATGCGAAAGAGTTTCACGAAGAGCTTCAGGAAATTTATAAAGATGCAAAAGACTCTGAGAAGAAACTTAGCACGGATGAAGAGCGGAGAATAACATATGATGCATTCGTGGAAAGGCTGAATAAATTTGCATCTATGGATTGGAAGGATAAAGATGTAAAAAGACTCGCAAAGCGTGTATTGAAGTACAGCCATCAACTTTTTACATTTATCCTCATGCCGGGGATTGAACCTACAAATAATCGTTCAGAGCGTGCTCTCAGGCAGTGTGTGGTACAGGAGAAGATCTCTGGTTGTCATCGAACTGTAGAAGGTGCTAAGAACAGGGATATCTTGATGAGCGTGATTGGCACAATGAACCTCCAAGGAAAAAATATTCTCGATGATGGAAAAGAGTATGTACGGAAAGCCTTAACTTAAAAAAGGTGAGCAGGTAC
>NZ_FZMP01000094.1 GCF_900196725.1 Candidatus Methanoperedens nitratireducens
CTGTTGTTGTACTGTTCATCAACAACCTTCAGCATCTTTGCCTGTGCTGAGGTGTTATACCACAGTTTCTCTTTGACAATCTTCCTTCCACTTACATCTATAGCTACTGCGTTAAGGTTCTCTGCGCCCAGATTGTCTTTCAGGTCATAGAAGAAACCTGCAAAGCTCTGTGCAGACCAGGCAACAGGGCCAGATCCGCCGAAGCCAGCAACCAGTGCTGTTTCGTTATACACGGTTCCGCGTATTTCCACACTGGTTGCCTGTATTGCTGCATTTGCTGGTAATGCTAATGCAAACATTAACACTGCCAATGCAACTGCTGTTATTCTTTTACTCATTATTCCTTACCTCCATATTTCAATATGGTTTATGTTCTCCTTCGAGATGCCGAATTCACGGCAAGAGTGATAATTGTACTTAAAGACAGGATTTCCATCCTGTCGCCATCGCTAAACCGCCTTTGCATAACCGTTGCTATTAGCAAACGGCTTTCAAAGCCGATTTATCACCCTCTGTTAATCCCGTCATGGATTACATACCCATTAATTCGGGCTGTACTTAAATCTTTTTTGGTCGCTTTTAAGAAAAAACATGCATGCCAGGGAGCAATTGACGATTAAAGGTTCACTTATTGTCGAATTAAACCTTCTATCGACCTTCTAAATAATTTTTCTCTTTATCAAGCCTGCTATCCGTTCCCATGCCGCTTCTTACATCCACGGCCATGCCTTTTTTGAATGCCAGCATCTCCACTGAGCAGAGCACAGCCTTTCCTGTAGCAAGCAATTTGTCGTTTTCATCCACAACCAGAACCTCCTGGCCATCCCTGATATCAGGGTCGACTGACTGCACGTGCCTGGCAAAAGCATTCCTGCCTTTCGCCACAAATGGCACAGCTTCGCTGTTAACTACGACCCTGTGTCCCGGAAACCTGGCAAACTCATGAAGAGCCCTCGCACCCGTTATGCCAAGGGTAAGCATGCCATCCTGCGCCCTGACCGTTGCAATCCGCATATTATCAATCAGAATCTGCCGGACTCTGCCGGTCGTGGATAACTGAAATTCCGCATTATCGGGGAAAAGAGCTGCTCCTGCTCCTTTCCCGAACTGGTAATCCGCTATAGTTCTTACACGCTTAAGATGTATTTTTGTAATTGTCATTTTTCAGGGACCATTCTCTATTAAACCGGTGAACTCTTATACATTTCCCGATAAATTACCCAACTTTACCCCTGCTTATAGGAC
>NZ_FZMP01000036.1 GCF_900196725.1 Candidatus Methanoperedens nitratireducens
GCCTTAACTTAAAAAAGGTGAGCAGGTACGTGAATACTATTTTATTATACCGTGCAAGTATGGATTGTTATGGCTATATGCAACCGCTGATCTCATGCTAAACACCGCCAACGGCGGCGCTTCCCCAGGGGTCTGGGGTCACAACCCCAGCGCCATAAGGCTAATATTGACCGAAAGTGTTAATAGTACGCTTATCTACACAATCGTAACTTTTATTAAGTAGAAAGTAGAAAACGGAAATAACATGCTAGACACAGCCAGCGTCAAAATAAGCTCCGATGCAAAAATCACTCTCGATACCCTTCATCAAAAGCTGCGCGCCGCAGGGATCAAAATAACAGAGCAGAAAATCCTTGACACCCTGATAGAAAATGCAGATGCGGCGCACATCAAAAAGCTCCTCCGGAAAGAGGAGAACACAGCATTAGCCATGCTCAAAAAACCACTCCACTGGGGCGTTGCCGACTCGTCCGAGAATATCGACAGGTACGTATATGAGGACATCGATGAGCCTGCTGATTGACACCTCCGCGCTCATCGCAGCCAGAAACGCGGATGATAAAAACCATAAGAAAGCAATGGCACTCATGGCACCTGCGTTGCATGGTGAATACGGCAAAGTTTTTGTCAGCGACTATATATTCGATGAGGCAGTAACCCTTGCTTACATCAGGACCGGCAATAAGAAATTTGCTCATGACATAGGCATGTTCACGCGGGCGAAACCGATAAACTTCCGCTTCATCGAGCCTGTAGATTTTGATAGGGCATGGGAACTCTACCAACAATTTAATGATAAGCATCTAAGCTTTACAGATTGCACCAATATCGCGCTGATGGAAAGACTTGATATTAAGACACTTTTCACTTTTGATGGAGAGTTTAAAGGACTGGTGAATATAACCGCTACATAGTTTCTATCATGCTCAGCCAGCTTGTGAAACGCTCTGAACAAGAAAAAGCATACAGGTACACAAGCACAAACCATTTATAACCTATGTACACATAAATAAACTAACCGGGGGCGGTTTGTATTTCAGAATCTATCAAGTTGATAAGAGGGGTAAAATGAATGGGATTTCATGACAAGTACGACATAGCGATCGTTGGAGGCGGGATTGCAGGGCTGTACTGCTGCATGCAAGCCGATCCGGATAAGAAAGTAGCCCTTTTTGAATCAACCAGCAGGATAGGAGGACGGATCGAGACTGTCAGCATGGAGGGATTTAACGCTGAGTATGGCGCCATGAGATTTGATCCCTTAAAGCAGTTAATGACAGGAAAACTCATACAGGATATGGGACTGGAAACAGAAACTTTCCATGAGTATTCATGTCCGACGATACAGAACCGGCGAACCGTATATAATCTCGAAGAGTATGAGAAAGAGTTAACCACTATAGATTTAGTGACATTCGCTATACAACGCATCCTGAATAAGTCCAGGGAACAGATTTTCTCGATGACAGAGGAAGAGCTGGAGCACATAAGACGGGAGGGAAAATATAATGGCGAATACCTGTGGAAGCAGGGTTTATGGAATATTTTTAGCGATGTGTTAAGTTACGATGCTCTCAAGTACATAATCATGGACGGGACCTTTTTCCATTTTGTGCAGGAAAACCCTAACATAGACTGGATGATTAACTGGATTAAAATGCTCCAGATGAGCAAAGGTCTGAAAGGTATAAAACACGGGATGCAGCGTATCACTGACAGCATGTTTGAAAAGGCAAAAGAAAAGGGAGTAGAGGTTTACAAAAATCACACTCTTGCAGCTATCATGCCATCCGGCAAAGACGAGGTCGCTCTTTTCTTTGAGAACCATAGAACATTCAGTGCAAGGCATGTTGTACTGGCGATCCCGCAACGCTCACTCAAATCCATAAAAAATATCCCGGAAAACATTAAAAAATTATTAGAATCTGTAATGGAGATCCCGTTGCTGAAATGCTTCTTTGTTGTGAAAACTCCATGGTGGGAACAGGACATTACAAATGAAGGGTTGATACCTTTTCCAGCAAGAGAGCTGCACTATTCCAAAAAGTTTGGAAAGGGGAACATAATGGTATACGCGGATCGACCTTACATTAATTTTTGGAGTAGATATGTAAACGCCGAAAATCATGAGGAAGCGGAAATATGCGGCGATAAGGAATTACCGTTGATGTTTGCGAGGCGAATGAACATTGATCCGGGTAATATTGTAATGTACGGTATTCGTGATTGGAGCAGGGATCCTTATGGTGCTGCCTGCCATCTCTGGAGACCCGGGGTACAGTCCTGGAAAGTAAGGGAAAAATTTGAAGCTTTTTCCCTGAGCGAAGACGGTCCCAAAAATGTGCATATTTGTGGTGAAGCCTTTTCAGACTACCAGGGATTTATGGAGGGCTCGGTTCGTTCTGCGCATAATGTAATGAATAAAATACAAATATAAAACTTCGGTAAAAACGATTTTAGGAAGTGAAAGCTCAATTTGCTCGTTCATGTATATGAGCTTATAGACATCAAGAGGGGACAAAGAATATATAGTCTGAGTATCCATTTCCCTCAAGGGAGGTATTTGTATCTCAATCTCTACTAAACTAAGGGAGAAGATGGTTGCTTCATCCTGGGTTACCAAGATGTTTGAAGAAAAGGTTAGGGAGAAGGAAATTTACGATTTTACGCTGGGAAACCCAGAGATAGAGACGCCTGCAAAGTTTACTGAGGAACTGAAGCGCATTGTAAATAATCCTTTTCCGGGTATGCATCGTTATACACCTCTGGCAGGTTATACTAAGACAAGAGAGGCTATAGCTAAAACCATATCAAAGGAATATGGATTATCTTTCAGTGCACAGCATGTAATTATGACGGCTGGCTGTGCTGGTGCATTAAATGTTGCTTTAAAAGCGCTTCTGAACCCTGGTGAGGAGGTTATTATTCTAGCGCCTAGTTATGTGGAGTATCCCTATTATATAGATAACCACAGTGGAGTTTGTCGGATAGCGGAAACAAACCCGGATTTCACAATAAACATTGATAATATAGCATCTAAGATTAACTCCAGTACCAAGGCGATTATCCTAAACTCACCGAACAACCCGACCGGGGAGATCTATCCTGAAAAAACTTTAGAATCTGTTGCGAAACTTCTATATGAGAAGAGCCAGGAGTTTGGAAAAGATATTTTTTTGATCTTTGACGAAGCATATCGAGATATAGTTTACGACGGCATTAAGCTTCCTGATATTTTCAAAATTTATTCAAATACTATTATTACAGCTGCCTATTCTAAACCATTATCGATTCCTGGAGAAAGGATAGGATATGCAGCAGTCAATCCTAAAATGGAAGAAGCTCGGGAGATTATGGAGGCTATGACATTTGCAAATCGCATTCTTGGATACATTAATGCTCCTGCCCTTATGCAGCGGGTAATTACTAATCTACAGGGAGTCCGTGCCGATATCGCAGAATACCAGGAAAGAAGAGACTTTTTCTGTGATGCTTTAGATGAATTCGGTTACTCATTTATACGGCCAAAAGGCACGTATTACATTTTCCCAGAAAGTCCTGTGGATGATCTAGTATTTTCTAGAGAACTTTTCAGGGAAGGGATCTTTGTATTTCCAGGAGCAGTATTTGGAAGAAGTGGATACTTCAGAATAGCCTTCTGTGTAAAGAAGGAGACGATAAAAAAATCTCTACAGGGGTTCAGGAAGGCACTTCTTAAATATAAGAATGTTTAATATATTTATGTTTGATACTATGATGGTTATCATCATATCACGAGTTAAATTTAAATATTAAAATCCCCAAATAGTATTTACCAAAGGTTGAAGGAGACTACCGCATGATAGACTGGAATAACCCTCAGGTCAAAATGGCTGTTTATCTGGTTTACGGCACAAGCTTCGTTATGATGTTCTTTGCCATAATGATATGGAAAAAAAGAGCAAGCCACATTGAATTGATGAAAGATTTTGAGTACCTGGCAGCGTTCGGGCTTCTTCACGGGCTTGCCGAGTATTCCGATATCCCGCGGTTTTTGGCCTGGCAGCCTGCCTGGGCATATGATCTGATAAAGCTCATTCTTGTAACAACTTCGTTCGCCATGCTGCTCGCTTTCGGATTAAGCATCATATCTGCTGGAATAGAGGAGCGGCGATGGATTCGCGGTATACCGCTTGGAGCCTTGATAATGTATTTCTGGTTATTAGCTTATGCAGGGCTTGATACGATATACGGGGAAAGTGCCGGGATAAGTTATAAACTTGCTGAGCTAGCCCAGAGGTACAGCCTGGGCTTCCTGGGCGCATTTGTCACAATGTATGCATTTATTGAATTATCAAGAAAGATGAACACTATAGTCGGGGCAAGGGCAGGAAGAAGGTTCATGTATGCAGGCATTTGTTTTGCTTTATATACAGTATTCGGTGGACTTATCGTGGCTCCGGTTTTCGAAGTACCTGTTGCTGTTTATCGTTCCGTCATTGCAGTGTTGATAACTGTATCAGTTTTCGGGATACTCCGGTTATTCAAAGTAAAGAACACTGCATAATCCGCTTACTTATTTTTTATCAGGATAGCTTTCACTGGCGTTCCTTTCGAATCTGGTCCACAGTCGCAGATACAAAATCCATTGTGAGTTGAACAAGTTCTTTATCCGAAAAAATATACTCATAATTTATTTTGTTATTTGAATTAAACAATGCAGTACACTGACGGGATATTTTTTCGTCCTCACTTTCTCTTCTTTCCATGTAGTTAAACTTCCTGAAAAGCCTCTCTTTTTCGATTTTATCCTTTATATCGGTGTCATCTACATCGAACTTGTTTTGTTTCATCTGGTTGATGAAGAACTCAACATCTATTTGTGTATATGCGGGGTTAGAATCAAGGAAAGACTTTATATTATTATTTATTATACCCCATTTAAAGGCCCGGATGATTTTTTCTTTTGAATACTGTTTAAGCATCTTGTTGAGATTTTTCTCATTCTGTTCATAGCCATTTGAAATCAGATATTTTGAAATTTGTTCGATCTCCGGCTCCCCAGGAACTCCTTTCATCTCAAAAAAGTGATCCATCGTATCTTTAATTTTTGATCCGAAGAATTTGTCAAAAAATTTATCAAAATCAGCCAGTTCTTTGCGCAGGTCATCAATAATCGCTTTGGATTTGTCATTTCCATAAAGTTTCACCACCATCGTCTCGATGTACGCCATCAGCGCTTCAAGTTCTTTTCTGGATGGGTTCGCACTGATATTCAGCTTTGAGATCGACCTGTGGTAAATCCTGATACCAAGGTCACCCATACTTGCTTCAAGATGATTTTTAACCAGTTTCAGAGAATCGGAAGACATTCAATCATCATTCTCCCAGTAACTCGTTAAACATTTTCTTTGCATATACCCCGCATATCAGTGCGAACGTGGCAGCAAATGCGATTGCAAGGTCCTGTGCCGATAAAATGATAGGTTCAAACCGCATTAAAAATGTCACTCTGGAAAAATCTAAAAGCATATAAGTCCCAAGGCTGGCAATAAAAGCTGAGAGGAACAGCCAGAACTCTGTTGCTCCCCTTGTCGATTCATAGATTTTTCTTCCATAAAATACACACACCGCTGCAGCCATCAAATTAACGGCAGCTATAAAACGGTAATGATTATTAATCAGAAGATAAAAATCACCAAGCAGGGGATAAAAATCACTAAGAAGCATTTTTTGATCCTCCTTTTAATTCTTTAAGTATTTTATACGACGCGTAGGTTAATATTATCAAAGCGAAGGGCAGGATTAAATTCTTGAATGCACCGAATAACTGATGATTATACGTCAGTTCCCCTATTTTCCCGAGTCCAAATAAGAACATAATATAAATGCCTGTACTAAATGTATTCCAGCCTCCAAGACCAAATCTTATAAACGTCGAGTTCACATAGAACCCCAGTACAAAAACACATGCGGTAAATATTAAGGATGAGTAGAATTGAGTAAATAGACCCCTGTCAAAATCTCCATCATTGACAACCCAGAATATTTTGTTTTTTGCAATATCTTCTTCGGTTGCGGGATAAACATAACCTGCTAACAGGAACGATATCAGGGACGCCAGGATCAACAATACGAAATATGTTGAAGCTAACGAAGGTTTTGAAGGGAGCTCCGGATTATCCCGTCTGGTATTTTTTTCAGCGACTTCCTCTACTGGTTTTAACACAGGCCCCAATGCATCTCCAGCGCCATGGTTTTTAACAACTTCCTCCACCATCTTTAGGTTTGACTCCTGAGTATCATTCATTGTATTCTCAACCTCCTGGGGCTTTGATGTGAAATCAGAGTCCACTTCCGTTTTATTATTAATATCTTTAATAAGATTCTTATTAGTAGCTTTATTATTTTTCTTAGCCTTTTTCTTCATACCAGCTTCGTTTTTTTTGGATTTTTTTCTTTTTGCAACATTTATTTTATTTTTCTTGGTATTATTTTTCCTTTTTACCTTTTCCTTGATTTTTTGTGGAAATATTTCTTTTATTACAGATTCCGCCTGTACTTGCGGTGATTTCTCTTCCCGGGGCGGCTGTGAAGCAACATCTCCTGTTCCTGACATTCATCCTCTTGAAAGTATGCTCATAATCTTTATCTTCATATTGGTCTCATATTATTTTTTTCTGATCATATGTTTAAGACCAAGTCCCTCCAGCGCGTCTCTCATATCGTTTTCATTGGGTTTCATGAGGTCAACGAATTCGGATAATAATTCATCAGAAACCCCGCCTTCATCTTTAATAAGATAACTGATCTCCTGTTTTTGCATCGCGCTGCTGATGTCGTTTTTATCGTGCCTTTTAAAGATATCAATGAACTGGTCAAGTTCAGATGCCTCTTCGGCTATGTGGCGTTCCCCATGGAATTTAAGGTAAAGCCGTTCTTTTTCAATTAATTCCATTAATTCATCATCTTTAAAACTAAGTTTTAACAGGCTGATGTAACTTTTAAAGTCTTCAATATCTTTTTGTGTCGGCTGGGGGTATCTTGACAGAAAGTTACTTACTTCTTCGCTGGTTTTTTTCTGCTTACACTTAATTTTACATGAGTCTTGACTTTTTCAATGATCTCTTTTTCAACTTTTTTAGCATTCCCGCCGTATTTCATTGCCAGATATTTCGAGTAATCAATAATATCGCCCTCTGTCGGAAGGGAATTTTTAGTCAGGAACGCACTTATCTCCCTGTCGATATCGCTGTTCATAAGAGTTTCCTGTGGCTTCTGGCTTCCTGTTAGTTCCACAGCTTTGCTCCTTAAAGAATTACATATATCATTTGCTCTGTTTTTTCCAGAAAGAACGCTTATATTGAGTTCAATCAAATCGATGAATTCCTTAAAATCGCCTATGTTTGATCTGTCATCCAGATTTTTCTTTGCTTTTACATTATTTATGATTTCATTTGCCAGTGTTCCAAAATTAATTTCAAGTGTCTTGGTACAGTAATTCATGAACACTTCCAATATTGCCATATGTTGCTCAATCCTGTAATCAGGTTATCAAACCACAACTATATATAGTTATCACAATGATAATGAGTACAATGATATATAATCATTATCGAATAGGTATATTAACCCCAAATATATATATATATAAAAAGTCACAATGAATATATATTTATTAATTTAGTCGAAGGAAGGAATATAATGGCAATTGTATATACAATAGCTTCAGGTAAAGGCGGGACAGGTAAAACAACGACGACGCTAAACCTAGGCACTTCACTGGCGTTACTCGGGAAGAAAACAATAGTGCTCGATGCGGATATTGGAATGGCAAACCTTGGTCTTTTACTTGGGCTTGAGAAAAGTAAAATCACATTGCATGAGGTGCTCGCTGGCACTGCTAAAATAAACGAAGCCATCTATGAAGGACCAGGTGGTCTTAAAGTAGTACCAAGCGGTCTATCATTGAAAGGATTCCAGAACTCTAAACCAGATAAACTAAGGGAGGTCATGACTGCAATAATAGAGGGTATGGATTTCGTATTAATAGATGCGCCTGCGGGCATAAGTAAGGATGGCGTTATCCCGCTTGCAGTAGCCGATAAGGTTATTCTTGTCGTTAACCCTGAACTTGCATCGATGGCAGATGCATTGAAAACCAAGGCATTGACTGAAATGCTGGGGAGGACTGTTGAAGGAGTTATTTTAAACCGGGCTGAACTTGAAAAAACCGAAATCAACCGCAATAAAGTAGCAGAACTTTTAGGAGCAAAAGTACTTGAGATGATACCTGAAGATGCAAATGTAAGACGCTCCGCAGCATTTAAAACTCCGATTGTCATAAGGGCCCCGAATTCCCCGGCTGCTGTTGCATATCGCAGGCTTGCTGCATCTATAGCAGGTGAAAAGTTTCAGGAAAATAGCAAAAAGGAAGAAAAGGAAAGTTTCGTTGATCGGCTCGCCAGGACTGTTTTCGGAGGTAAATAAAAATGGACATAGTAACGGTGGTTCTATCTATAATATTGGTTGTTTCCTTCATCATGTTATTCCTGATGCAGATCAGGATTAAACAATTGCGAAAGGAACTTGATGAGTTAAGAGACAGGGTCATTATCACTGGTGAAGAATTAATTCGATTGTCCAATGACATAGAAGATTTCAAGAAGATTAATATATAACCACAGTTATGGATGATATACGCGAGAGAGTGCGTGGATTCCTTGCAGAATTTACATCGCCGGGTGAAAAGGATGTCCAGAGTTTCATAGAGGATATAGCCTCTAAGAACCCGTCACTGGATGTAAAGGACTTCAAAAAGAAGCTGGTCACGGTCATCGAACAGAGGGATGGACTGAAAGCATATGAAAAACATTTGTCTTCTTTAAGCACCGACTCCGCTGCTTATAAAGAGCTTGAAAGTATCCTGAGGGTCGCCAGGGAAGGACATAAAAACCTCGGGGATATTTCCAGCGTTTTAAAAAAGGCTGGCGATTTTCTGGCGGCAGAACAGGGTAAGGGGAATGGAAAAACCATCTCAGAGCCCAAACCACCTGCAGAAATGCACAAAACGCAGCATAACGGTATCGCTGCAAAGCTTGAAGAGCCTGTTGAGGAGGTTGAAGGGAAAAAGGACGAGGTATTAAAAGAGGACGCAGACAAAAGCCTTGAGAAACATCCCAAAAAACCCCACAAGAAAGGCAGGAAAGAAAAAGGCAAAAAACATGCTGAGGAGGCAGTACAGATAGAGGATCCGGAACAGGCAGGGATAAAAGCGGAAATAAAAGAAAAGACCTCGCAACCTCCTGAAGATGATAAGACTCCGCCCGCAAAGGCTGATGCCCCGGTGATGCAGGAAAAAGCTGAAGCTAAAGAAGAGGACCAGCCAAAACCGGTGGACTCTCATGCTGACAGGACAGAAGTTCCGGCTGCACAGGGAATGGCAGGGACTAAAGAGGAAAGCATTCAGCAGCCCCGGAAAGAGGATGCATCTGCCGTGAAGACCGCAGCCGCAGCACCAGCGGCACAAGCGGAAGCTGTAAGAAAGGAGGAAAGCCCCGGGCAGCCCGGGGATGGAAAAGCACCGGTAGAGAAGGCTGAAGCACCGAAGGTGCAGGCTGAAGATGTAACAAAAAAAGAGACATCCCAGCAACCTGAAGAGAAGAAAACTCCTGTTAAGGATACAGCCGTAGTAAAGGATGAAGCGGCAGTAAAAGAAAAAGCCAGCGATAAGCCTGCGGACGGCCAGCCTGCCAAAAAAGAGAAAAAACATAATAAGAAGAAAGAAGCGGAAATCCCTGAAGAAACCAGATTAGAGATTGAATCGCTGGCGGGGGCGGCATCGCCCGGGGCAGCACAGGACTTTTTACAGCGTCTTGAGATGGATGATGCCAGAACCATAATAAAAGAGCAGCTCACCCCGGAAAAACAGGCTGTTTTTGAGCTTCTTGAAGAAAAATTACTATCCGATGTTGAGACCCGTGTCAAGAAGCTTAAGGAAATGCAATCCAGCCTTCTTGAGGAAAAACCGCCCCAGACATTAGCGGGAAAGATAAAAACGTTCTTTACGAAAGAAATTGAAGCAGTAGAGACTTATGACGCTGCCCTGCACGGCCCGCTTGTAACATTCGGGGGTATCCAGGGTTTCAATGAACTTGAGCGCTACTGGGTTAACGAACCGTACGCTTTTGTGGTAATACTGTTCGATCCCAATAATAACGCTTATCTCTATTACGCGGCTGAGCCAACACTTTCCGATTTTGAGGATTTGTTCCTGAAAGAGATAAAGGACAGGCTCAAGGATGTTCTCCTGGTTGAAAATATCAAGGACGAGGGGGATAAGGATAAGATACTGACAAATAAGGTAAGGAGCCTGATAAAGGATTATGCCATCGATATCTCTCCCCTGACCCTTGAGAAAATATTATACTACTCACGAAGGGATTACATATATTTCGGAAAGCTTGACCCTCTGATGCATGATGACAGGATAGAGGATATTTCAGCCAACGGACATGATATTCCCATTTACCTGTACCATAAGAAATACACCAATATTCCAACGAATATCTTCTATACTGAAAATGAGCTGAACTCATACGTTATCAGGCTCGCGCAGCGCTGCGGCAAACATATATCGATAGCGGAACCGATGGTGGATGCCACCATGCCCGACGGCTCACGTATCCAGATGACCCTCGGCACGGAAGTGACCTCCCACGGTGCTACGTTCACCATCAGGAAGTTCAGTGAAATCCCGATAACGCCTGTTGACCTGATCAAATGGAATACCTTCTCAGCAGAGGAGCTTGCTTATCTCTGGCTGTGCATCGAAAACAACAAGAGCCTGATATATGCAGGAGGTACAGCTTCAGGCAAGACCTCATCACTTAATGCGGTATCTCTTTTCATTCCCGCGCAGGCTAAGATAGT
Organism: Candidatus Methanoperedens nitratireducens; assembly: GCF_900196725.1. Lineage (GTDB taxonomy): Archaea > Halobacteriota > Methanosarcinia > Methanosarcinales > Methanoperedenaceae > Methanoperedens > Methanoperedens nitroreducens_A. Next base: position 10,912 of record NZ_FZMP01000036.1, read on the forward strand.
TACACTGGAAGATACGCGGGAGTTGAAGCTGCCGCATCCCAACTGGATTCCCGGCGTGACAAGGGATTCGTTCACAGCAGATGGGAGGGGCAGCATAGATATGTATGAACTTCTCCGGGCAGCACTGCGGCAGAGACCGGAATTCCTGCTGGTTGGCGAAGTCAGGGGTAAAGAAGCGCTCACGCTCTTCCAGGCAATGAGCACAGGTCATACCACCTTCTCAACCATGCACGCGGACTCGGTAGCAAGCGCAATCCACAGGCTTGAGAACCCTCCAATAAGCGTGCCGAGGACGATGATACAGGCGCTCAATATCATAAGTATCCAGGCGCAGACGTACGTAAATGGAAAAAGAGCGCGCCGCAATATGAAACTTGTTGAGATCACGGATATCGACCCGACGACCAGGAACATACGGACGAACGATATCTTTGTCTGGGACCCGCTGACCGATAAATTCCTCAGGGTAGGGGAATCAAAAGCCCTTAATGAGATTATGATCCGCAGAGGCTGGAGCCCGATGGATTTGAAAAAGGAACTGGTTTTCAGGCAGAAGATACTTGAATTCATGGTTAACAACAAGATATCGGATTTCAATGCCATTGCCACCATCATCCATGATTACCAGGCTACTCCAGATAAGGTTATCACCAAGCTGAATATCACTTTATGAGGGATATGGCGGAAAACAATTTAAGTAAAAACATCGAACTAATTTTCCGAAAGCTGAAGAGCCTGCCATTTGTGCTGCTCGGCAGCAGGTTCAAAGCGCGCCAGGATAATTACCATGACCTGCGGAGGGCAATGAGGCAGGCGCGCATTCCGATATCATATGAGATGTATATCTCAAACGCGATATTTTATTCAGTGATAATGGGCATTCTGGGAGCGCTCATGGGTCTGATAGCAGCTTATATCCTTGTATCCTTAGTCGGGCTTCCGGATAAGTTCACCCATCTTACGTTCAGTCCTTCGACAGCATGGCTCCTCAAGTACAGGACTATAGGTATCTCGCTTTTCATTACTATCTTCCTTACCGCCTTATTCGGAGGTATAACCTACACGCTCTTTATGGTTTATCCAGGTTTCATGGCAGGAGAAAGGAAAGGGCTGATCGATAAGAACCTGCCTTATGCGGTCACATTCATGTATGCGCTGAGCCGGGGCGGGATGAACGTTATTGAAATATTGCGCTCCATCAGCAAATGTGTTGATACATACGGGGAAACATCCAGGGAAGTCGATGTTATCCTCCGTGACATGGATTACTTCGGGAACGACTTGAGGACAGCCCTTCACAACATATGCGAGAATACACCGTCTGAGAAGTTCAGGGATCTAATGTACAATCTTCTCACTGTCATAGACAGCGGCGGCAATATCTCCACCTATTTCAAGGATAAATCCGAACAATACCTCAACCACGCGAAGACCGAACAGAAAGGATTTCTTGAAACACTGGGCCTGATAGCGGAATCATACGTCACCGCTTTCGTGGCAGGACCCCTGTTCATAATCATTCTTGGCGTCATGATGTCAGTAATGGGCTCAGGCAGCAATGTGATGATATATGCAATAATATATGCAGTGATACCTATCGGTTCATTAATGTTCGTTGTGATGATAGGCATCATTACACCCGGCGCTACCGGGGAAGCGCCTCTTCTACCCACCGAGAGCCTTGTAGGTGAAATAACCGTCCCCGAGACCGCAGAGAAAACTACTTTCTTGAGTTTTATAAAATCAAGGGACTCGATTAAAATAAAAAAGATGCTGCATGACCCTTTAAAGCCGCTTAAAGAGCATCCTTTATATACGCTGGCGATAAGCGCGCCGATCGCTCTTATTTACCTAGTCATTTCTATCGTACAGGGGTTGAAAAATCCGAACTTTATAGACTACATAGATGACAAAATAGTATTTACAATATACATTATAGTTATTCCGCTTGTTATTTTCCATGAGTACAAGAAGGGCAAGGAGGATAAGATACAGGCACAGATACCTGATTTCCTGAAGAAACTGGCAAGTACCAACGAGACGGGAATGACTCTTCGCGACTCGATAAGACTGATGACCCGCTCTGATATCGGTATGGGTAAGGAGATAAGGAAAATATGGAACGATATCGAATGGGGAATGGCTATCAATGAATCGCTCAGGCGCTTTGCCAACCGCGTGCGAACGCATATAGTAGCGCGTTCTGTCACTTTAGTGACGAAAGCCAACGAATCAAGCGGCGATATAGGCGAGGTGCTTACTGTAGCTGCGAGGGATGCCGCGGCTGAGCAGGAACTGAAGAACGAGCGTAAAATGAGCATGTTCATTTATATAGTAATTATTTATATATCATTCCTTGTATTCATAGGCATCATTTATATCATATCCACAACATTCCTCACGGAAATGGTAAAGGCGAGTGAAAAAGTAACTTCTTCAGGGGGGCATGCAAGCACCCTCAGGCTCACCAGGGAAATGATGGGGACTTACAACCGCATGTTCTTCCACGGCGCGATGATACAGGGATTCTGCTCGGGTTTGATCGCAGGAGTAATGGGAGAGGGCAATGTCCTATCGGGATTAAAGCATTCAGTGATAATGCTGACGATAGGTTATCTCCTGTTCAACCTGTTCGTGTTATAGGGGTTTATCTCACTAATGTTTCAATCCTTGTTTTAGTGGATGCGCCTCTCGAATTCAATAATTGCACCGATAAACGGGAGTGAGCCATTTAGTTTCAATCCTTGTTTTAGTGGATGCGCCTCTCGAATTTGCACATATTTTCGCCTATTTAGGGCAAAATACGCTTTATTATGGCTTAATTTTTGTGTTTAAAATTCTTGTTGCAAAATTATTGGTTGGTTTATAAGGGTAAGAAAATCAGAAGCGGATGTTGCTGGAAAGACATTTATACACTTATTATTGTATCAGGACAGGCTGAGATAAAAACCTTTGTCTATGATTTCAGAGGTTTAATATTAGGAAAGAATATGTCACGCTACAACAATATTCATTCTGCATACAAACTATCATGAGGCATTGCATTGGCATTTAAACTTGTATCCGGGTTTGAGCCCAAAGGAGACCAGACAAAAGCTATCGAAGACCTGAGCAAAGGGTTAGAAATAGGCATGAAGCACCAGACCCTGCTTGGCGTTACGGGTTCGGGTAAGACGTTCACAGTGGCAAATGTGATACAGCAGGTGCAGAAGCCCACGCTTGTTATCTCGCATAACAAAACGCTTGCAGCGCAGTTGTATTCCGAGTTCAAGGCGTTCTTTCCTGAGAACGCCGTGGAATACTTCGTGAGCTATTACGATTATTACCAGCCTGAAGCTTATATCCCGCAGACCGATACGTACATTGAGAAGGATGCATCCATAAACGAAGAGATTAACAGGATGCGCCTTTCAGCCACGAGTTCGCTGTTCGAGCGGCGGGACGTTATCGTGGTGGCAAGCGTTTCTTGCATCTACGGCATCGGCTCTCCACAGGAATGGCGGGAGATGTCCATTCAGCTTAAAAAAGGGGATGAATTGCCACGGCGGGTAATACTTTCAAGGCTTGTGGATATACAGTATGAACGCAATGATATTGATTTCAGTGCAGGTAAGTTCAGGGTGCGCGGGGATACGATAGAAGTATTCCCTTCGTATGCTTCATCAGGCATCAGAATAGAGCTCTTCGGTGATGAGCTTGAGAGGATATCGGAATTTGATACCCTTACCGGAAGAATGCTGAAGGAACATGATGCCCTGATGATATACCCCGCAAAGCATTTCGTGATGCCGCAGGAGAGGATAGAGGAAGCTATTATCACAATAGAAGCTGAACTCAGGGACAGGCTCAGGGAGCTAAAATCCACGGGTAAAATACTTGAGGCGGCGCGCCTTGAGCAGAGGACAAAGTTCGATATCGAAATGATGCGGGAGATAGGATACTGCCAGGGAATCGAGAATTACAGCCGGCACATGGATGGACGGTGGGCAGGCGAGCCGCCGTACACGCTTCTGGATTATTTCCCGAAAGACTTCCTTATCGTGATCGATGAGTCGCATGTCACGCTCCCCCAGCTGCGGGGGATGCACGCAGGTGACCATGCGAGGAAGGAATCGCTTGTAGATTACGGGTTCCGGCTGCCTTCTGCGTTTGATAACCGCCCCCTGACCTTTGATGAGTTCAGCGCGAGGGTGAACCAGGTGCTGTACGTTTCAGCCACACCTGCAGAGTATGAGATGTCCCGCAGCGAGCAGGTGGTTGAGCAGATAATCCGCCCGACAGGGCTTGTTGATCCTGAGATCGTGGTAAAGCCTATGAAGGGCCAGATAGACGACCTGATAGGGGAAATACGCGCGAAGACTGAGAAAAAGCACAGGGTACTTGTCACGACTCTCACAAAAAGGATGGCTGAAGACCTGACAGAATATCTTCTCGGCGTAGGTATCAAGGCGAGATACATGCACTCCGAGATAGAGACGCTTGAGCGCATCGAGATAATTCGCGGGCTGCGCCTGGGTGAGTTCGACGTGCTTGTGGGTATAAACCTTCTTCGTGAAGGGCTTGATATCCCCGAGGTGGCGCTTGTGGCAATACTGGACGCTGATAAGGAGGGGTTCCTGCGCTCCGACCGCTCTCTTTTGCAGACAATAGGCAGGACTTCGAGGAACATAGAAGGCAGGGTGGTCATGTACGCAGACAATATGACAGGCTCGATGCAGAGGGCGATAGGCGAGACAAATCGCAGGAGAGCCATGCAGATGGAGTATAACCGTGAGCATAATATCACGCCGCAGACAATCAGGAAGGCTGTGGAGAAGCGGGAGATTACCGGGGAAGTGCTTCCGCCGAAAGAGGAGATATTCGATTACATCGTTGAGCTTGAGGCTGAGATGCACAGGGCTGCGAAGAACCTTGAGTTTGAGCATGCGGCGGAGATAAGGGATAGGATAGCGAAGATGAGGAAAGAGATGTGATGAACAAGTTTAATCAGCGTTTCAGTTCTTTGCTACCTTTGACGCCTGTTTCTGTTTGGCACGAATCGCTTTTGCACGAGCTTCCATTTTTACTGCTTCACGATTCCAGTTAATCTTTCGTAATAAACCTGCGTAATTTTTTAAGAATGTTGCTAAATCTGGATGATTCTGCCCTAAGGACTTCTCTGTAATCTTTATTGCTTGTATGTAAAAGGGCTTGGCTTTTATGTATTTTCCTTGTTTATGATACAGCAGCGCTAAATTATTAAGGTTATTAGCCACGTCTGGATGGTCTGGCTTTAGTACTTTCTTTCTGATTTCCAACGCCCGTTTATGAAGTTGCTCAGCCTCATCGTATTTGCCCTGGTCATGGTAGAGCACACCTAAATTATTAAGGCTATCAGCTACATCTAAGTGATCCTGCCCTAATGTTTTTTCTCTGATTTCCAATGACTGCTTACAGAGTTCTTCGGCTTCAACAAAGCGCGCACGCTCACATAGGTAACCCCCGGCTTGATCGAGTAATCTTGTAGCCTCTTGAGATTCCAAAATCCACTTTTCGATAAGTTCCGCACAAGTTTGTACATGCGAGAGCAAACTCTCGCAAAGACTCCAGTTCGAGAAATCAGTATCAGAAAATGCTCTATTCACTGCCCTAACTGCGCGCTCTATCCAGAGGCGTCGTGTGTCTGTATCCATCCCATCCTTCAGCACTGCCTGTACCATACGATGAATGCTGTATGTGCGCGAAGTAGAATTGCGTCGGATAAGTGAGTATTGAGTGAGTGGTTCAAGAAGCTCATCGAGAGCAACCGGGTCAGATTCGATATTTACGAGTGCAACAGAAAGTATCGGACCAAGCTCTGTTGCTCCAGCAGCGATAAGTTCGAGAGGAATACTAAAAGGATTCAAAAAAGCACTCACATACAGTAAATCAGTAGAAGCCGTGGATACTTGTGCTACCTGTTCAAAATTCAGCGACCATGTAGCGGCTACTGATTTTCCTATGAAAAACTTGGATCACCCATAAAACGTGGGGGCTATATGCACCCCCTGGCATCCTTCTTTTTTATAATATATCCGGCATTGGCGAGCACATTAATCCTTAACTCCGCTGATTTTAAGTAATATGTAATTTA
>NZ_FZMP01000115.1 GCF_900196725.1 Candidatus Methanoperedens nitratireducens
CCGAGCTTCTTCCGCAGGTATTCGGGATTCGTTATCCGTTTTTCCTCATGCACCTCCCTTCCCTTCAGTACCTTGAACCTTGATTCTTCATGCTGCCGGATATCCAGACAGCGCATAAAATAAATAAAGCGAGGGCAGAAAAGATACTCAAGCACATCGGAAATCGTGATAATCGTATCCCCGGCAGTCATAATCCGATTCCCTCAAAAGAACTTCGTCAATACTTCATCGCTTACAAGCTCCTTATCGAAAGCCTGACCGAGAAGCTTTACCTTCTTAAAAGACTCATCATCCATGGGAAATACATACACCGAATCCACATCAGGATCGATTACCTCTTCGCATTCTAAAGCCATGGAATCCCTCTCGTTCGCATTAAGAGTACCAAGAAAAACACTCTTTTGCACCCGGTACAGCCCTTTATCAAGACAAATGCGGGCAACATTCTTGCGTCTGGTATTATCTGCAATATCATACACTACCCATACCATTGTCATATCATCTCCTCCTATTTTATCAAACTATTCGCTATACTGTGACAATCCATCTGTATCGTGTTACGAATTTTAACATTACGTCCGTTGTATTCAATTTCTTTATCAAAAGTATCATTAATAGCCGAGATCAACACAGATTTGCCCTCTTTGTTCAGGTATAAACCGCCTGGGATTTTATCGAATAAGCCCTCATGCACCTGTTTTTCGAAAAAAGGTTCATAACAGTCCTGTCGATATGTACCCTGAAAATCTCTATAAGATCGAAAACAAAAGATCTCTTATTGTAATTATCAGTATGCAGGAAGCCCATGTAAGGGTCAAGTCCCGCAATGATGCAGGCTTTCTCGACCTGTGAATATAGAACCCCATAGCCGTAGTTGAGCAGGCAATTGAAGGCATCGTGCGCCGGGTCCCGGCTCCTGCCGTTGAACTTCCAGGCATCAGGCATAATGCTGCTGAGAGCATTGAAATACGTGAGGGATGCCATGCCCTCAGTCCCCATGATCGAGCCGCGCTTTTCATCAAGCGAGCCTTTCATGCTCATGAGATCGTCCTTCAATTGCGCCATTTTCGTAATGCTCGGCTCAAGCACATCCTTATCGTCAGGGCGGTTCTTTTTCAGGTCTTTGAGGAAATTAAGCTGGTTCTCAAGTTTCTGCACGATCCAGCCGCGCGCCAGATTGAATCCCACAGCCGAGGCTTCAGCCTCAAGCTGCCTGCGCCTGATAAGAGTGGTGCTTCCAAGCTTGGAGTGCCATACCCGCCCAAAAGGGTTTCCGTTATAATCAAGGAAAACTATATCGATATTGTTCTCAACAGCGAACTCGATAGCATCTGTTGTAATGGTTGCAGATGTGGAAATAAGGATGCTATCCACTTTATCAGCCGATATTTCAAGGCTCTTATCATCGTTCTTTACAAGGAAACAGTTCTTTTCCTTTTTGAGATACGCGCCGCGCGTATTTATTACGAGTTGCATGTCATTTGTATACTACTATTTTTACATATATAATATTATTTTTAACTTTTAAGCATTTCTGTGAACACTTTGCGTTCTTTGCGCGCTTTGCGGTGCATGACTATTTAGCTGGATTTCGAACCTCCGACCTGATAACAGCCCCAAAGCCCCGTGAGACCGATTTCCCTACGCCGAGATAATCAGGTATGAGGAAGTTGGCGCAAAACCCTCCTGTGAAGCTCATCACGTTCACGTCTTTTAACCTACTCTTTCTAATCTTCACATCAACATCGCACTTTATCGTCCCAGGCACCTGGTAATCCAGCGATTTGGACATGGAGAGCAGATTCGCTATCAGTGTTTTTCTCAGAAATTCCTTTCTTTCCTCCATTCCGCTCATCCCATAGTACCGCATATAATTCTCCTGGTTCAGCGCAAGCCACGGGGTTGCGAACTCATAAGAATATATCTTATCCGTTATCCCGAACTCCTGGTTCCTGACAGCAATGCCCTTCTCCACTATCTCATACACTTCCTCGCCAAGTTTTATTTGATCGTATTTATCATAAATCTGTTTTAAAACTTCGGCGCCGTCATTGATGCCAATGACCATCGCGCGCCGTCTATCATTTTGTACTGCACCAGGGGGTAGCGGTAGATGAACTTATCCGCATTGTGCTGGTGGAGGAGGGAGTATTCATTGAATTTGGTGGCGAAGAAGCCGCGAAGTTCTGCTGAGGTGCCCTGGATGGGGCGGGCGGAGGCGAGTGTGAGGGTGAAGGTTTTGAAATGCATGGTCATAGCATTTATTCCACTTCCAGCCCTAACTACGCAAAAAGCACGTCATATTTTAATTCCAATCTATTCTTGATATTATTTTCAAAAGTTCCCCCGATCTTATCATCATAGTCCATGTTCATAACTTTCCATTTATCGTCTATTCCCTTGCTTTTTGCGAGTAAATATGCCCATAATGGCATCTTTATAAGATGCTCCATAATCACAAATTGATTCATGTCTTTGATTTTATCCCAGAAATGTTCAGGAACCACTTCAACCATCTTATATGTTACAAATCTAGTATGTAGATCAGTTTCTGGAAGGTCTTGTACTGCTCCAATATCATATATCAGTTCATCCAAAACTCTGCGAGTATTGAGAAATCTTACATCATTCTCAAATTTTTTGTCTTCATAGACCTGTTCAACCATTTTAATAAGTTCTTCTTCAGTGAGTTCAGCATTGGATTTAGCCTTAGCATTTAAGATTTTAAGCCCCTTTTCTGTGATCTCAGGCGGGTAAAATCTCTTAGAGGCTTCATCTTGTTGAAATACATACACTCTCCCCTTATCAGTGCCTCTTTCTCGATTGACTCTCCCAGCCCTCTGGATAATCGCTTCTAATGGTGCGCCTTCAGTGAAAAGGATATCATAATCAATATCCATACCGCATTCGATAACTTGGGTTGCTACTAATATTTGAGGCCATGATTGCTCATGTCTAGATTTGGTCTTATCTTTTTTCAATCTATTTTCTTTTTCCCTTCTATCCTTAGCTATAAAACGGGAATGAAGGCACATGATATTTTCATTACTTTCTAATTGCCGATAAATCTCTTGAGATGTTCTAACGGTATTACAAACGATGGCAACACGTTTACCATTCTCAATAAATTTCTCAATATCGTTTAATGTTTCTTTTGGAATTTTATTATTATCAAAAAGTAATTTTAATTCACCTTTTTTATCAACAACTGGTATGTACTCATTTCTTGCATTCTGTAATAGAGATATATCCTTTATTACATGATCCTCCCCATCCATGCCGAGTAATTTTGAGAGAAAATCGATCAAATTCTTCGGCATCGTAGCACTCATAAAAAGCATTTTTGAATAATCCCTGAGTTCACGAGCAACCCGCTCCAAAAGTGCCAGCATATGCCCATCATAAGCATGAACTTCATCAAAAATAATGGCACCTCCCATTACTTCTCCCATTATTACAGACCATCGTTTGTTTCCATTGAATGCAGTCATTAGAAGCTGGTCAACAGTCGTTACCATTATTGGTCTGAACATCATCTTATTGAGTCTATGCATCTCTTTTTCATTTTTGTTCGGCACAAATTCGTTAGGATCGTACTGTTCTGGTTCATCTGTGTCTACACGGTTCAAAATCTGATACAAAAGTGCACTGCTATGAAGTAATCCGACATTTTTTTCGCCAAAATATTTTACCAACCGTTCATAAATGCTGTTTGTTAAGACCTGATTAGGAAGTACATACAATATTTTTCCATTCGATTTTTTATTAGTCAAAGCCCATGCAATAGCTCCCTCAGTTTTTCCTGAACCTGTTGGAGCAACTGCGATTCCATGTCCTGAGAGCTTGGTAAGTTCTGTCTGGAAATCTCTAATTTCAAAGGTTTTAGATGAATCCTGTTCGACATCTTCCTTTACTCTTCTCCAAAAATCATCTGCTGATGTGTTAACAGTTGAATGTATTTGAATTTTTGATAAACCCTCCCAATCTGAACCTTCCCAATCTGCTGAAATCAATAAACTTTTTAGCAATGCATATGTTTCTCTTATTCGACCGATAACATTTGTTTCACCAGAGTTATCAATTGCCTCCTGAACTTCTAAAGGAATTGTATCTATTTTCTCTTTTACTGATTCTATTATAGTCTGCCCATCTTTATTGACTTCTTTCCATGCGATGTTTGGTAATGAGATTCCTTCTTTTTCAAAAACGATTCTAGCGACTTCCGTAACGTGATTCCATTGTTCCTCGCTATACCCAATCCTGTCTAGTTCATTAGAATCTCCAAAAAATTCGTTCCATTCTCGCCTGAAGCTATCAGGATTAATTGGCTTATGGTGTCCAATTGCTGCAAAAAATTCAAATGGAAACCCATTAGCTTCAAGCTTTCCAGAGGATTCATTGTATTTAGAGCCTAAATAAAGCAAAGCCAATCCACTAATAATTTCATGTCGGTATGGTTTTATTTTATTGGATAGAGATAGAGATATTAGAGGAATATTACAGGTATTACAAAAAATATGAGGGTTGGAATCTTCCTCTTTTTGAACCAACTTGCTCATCGCGTATTGGAAACTTAAGGATGGTTTTCCAGCATCATGAAAAGCTACAGTCAATAAAGAGGCTATTTTAAATCTGTCCTGAGAAACTGCGTATCGATTGCATAAATCTTTTATTACGTTTTCTTTCTGGTAATATAATTTCTTCCATGAGTTATAAACCGCTTCTATATGGCATTTGTAGCATTGTTTTGGCTTTCCGAAATAAGTCATAGATCAAATCTCCAATATTGGGATATTTAAAGTTTCTAATTCACCGGCTAATGAATTTATCTCAATTTTAAAACCTTTTACTTGCTCTTTTAATGTTATGGGATGGTTCCCTATAAATGTAAAATCTCTAAACTCATCTGCCGTTCTTTCATAGGCAAAACCATTCTCGAAAAGAAAATGCACAGGTAGCCGATAAAGCAATGTGCAGGGACCTGTATTTATTGGTTTGTCGATATCAAAAAGACTTTCATCAGCTTGTGCGGATGGTACACCGATAACAACCGTGTTAGACAAAATCTGCAAATTTTCAGGTTCGCACTCAGATATATCATGAACTATTACATTTGCTATATCATCAGGTCTTCCAAGTGATAAAGGATAAACCGGATAGCTAAATGCTCTTTCACAAAAGCGTATGGGTGATTCATCCCCACAGAAAAGGATATGGTAAATGGGCTTGAAAAGGATTTGCCGTTCTACTACATCATTCTCAGGATTCTTGGTCGTCAATACCCTCCATGTATCATTACATCCACCTGCATAACTGCCTGCTATGCCAACTTTTAATTTGAGAGATTTGAATATCTCTTGTGCAGTTGCCATATCTTTGCCAATCGCAGCCCCGAACATACCAACCACGGAAGTATAGGGCGGCAGGGGCAATGAGCGGTGGTATTTATACATATGCGGGACTCTAAAGCTCGCTGTTAGTCCTCTTATTTCAATATGTAGTCTATACACAGTTAATTTCCTTGTTATGTTTATGTTTGACTAGTTGAAGATGTTTTTTGATCTTGGATATTGAAATGTTGTTTTAACCAACCATCAATGGTTTCAAAGGCTATTTTCATTGTCTGAACATTGATTTTATTAGCCAAATCCTTAGTTTCTGCTGTTGCCTTATCAATGGGCTTAAGCGAATCGGTAGGTAATTGAATCAAATCTTCCCTATAACCAACCACAAGACAGACATTGTCGCCATTACTTTCGATTCCATCAGCAAAAGTTTCCTTTACTGTCTGAATCGTTGCGAGATTTATTACATTTTTGTCCTTTTGTTTTTCATCAAGCAAAGGAGTCTCTAAAAATGGTGTTCTTGCACCTTTAACATAAGCAGCCACCATTAATTTTGGTGTAAGGTCAATAAGCCAATTGCTACTGCGACCTGACGGGGCAAGGAAACGGATGGAATCAAGAAGGGCTTTGGCTCTATTGTATGCAATAGTGTTGTCCCTTCGAGAAAATATCTTTTTCATCAAAAAATACTTTGATCCATTAACTTGGACGAAATCGTACTCTTCTTCGCTCTTCAATAATTCATCCAAATTTTCCTTTTCATCAACCGATTTTATATCAGCGATAAACCCATCGCCGGTTCCGATACGATCAAGCTCTATATAAAGACTAATTCTATACCATCCTCTATGCACTTCCGTCTCATAGGGCATTGGATTGCTACCTGTTTGCAGCCCCATCATATTAGCTCCAAAATCCACGTTATCTTGAAATTCACGCAAGGATAACAAGGGGGTCATTGAGACTACAGCTTTACGAATGCCATTAAGTTTATCCACTTCTGAATTTCCGGTTTTCTTACTTCCTGCTTCCATGTATCCAAACAAGTCATCATCAACATACTTGATCGGATCCCCTGCGGTTCTTGCTGGAGAGGAACTTATTATTGGCGAAACAGAATATCCTAATCCTTTCAAAGTATCTCGCAAAGCCCGTTTCATTGCTTGAGAAGAAGCGTATGGATAGTCAAAAAAACCCTCTCGAATCTTCTTTATCACATTCAAATTTTCAATTTCACTTCTTCCACCGCTGGGGGATGCAATACTAAGTCGGACAAGGTAAGTTATTGCCAACCCTTTTGAAGGTCGTAAAGTTGCTGTGTTATTCATTTTTAATCCTCCTTTTCAACAGTCTGTGGCGATTCGGTTACAAAAGTAGTTTGACCTTTTTTTATCAAACCATTTAACATTCCTGCAAGAAAATAAACCCGATATACCTCAAATTTGTTAATGTCCTCGCTACCATCTCCCTTATGAAAAATCATTTCTTTTGGGATTTCTTTTTCTGCTTTTTTATAAGCATGTCTAACCTGTTCTAAAAACTTTACCGGCGATGGTGAGCGTTCGATGCTATAGTAGTATCGCTTAATGAGATTCTTTTTTTCTTCATCATCCCAACCAGGCATTTTCCAGAAGTCCTGACTTAAAAACCAACCCGAATTTTTTGCTTGCTCAACTATACTTGACATAACTTCATCCTCCTTTTTAAATAACCAGTGATCATATTTTTGAAATAAACTTGTAATCTGATAAGCATCGTAAGGATGTGCCGTATCTTCTTTTAAATCCGATGAAAGGATTGGTAGTAGAAATCTATAAATGTGCCTCCCTTCCGTTATTGCTTGAGAGGCCCTGATAACTGATCCCCGCTGAAGGTGATTTCCATTTCCCGATGCTCGTTTTACCAATAAGCGCAATCCATCCAAAAGTTTTCCATTTCCTTCATCATCCAAATGTTTTTTAAGATATGTAAATAGCTTAATAAAGTAAGCAGACCTATCAACAGCGGTCTCTCTTATAATAAAACTTTTTTGTCCGCTGTCTCGCTTTAAGAATAGAGCTGTTTGAAATAAGGAACCTCTCTTATCTATTAAACCAATATTCTGAGAAGTTTGAAGTAACTTTGCTGTAGTCTTAGGTAAAAGACGATCGAATAGGTCATAGTAAAAAGATAAGGTAAATGCAGGTATTCCTCTTGGCATAGCACTAAAAGAACTCTCATAATTTTTATCTGAAAGATCAGCACCAAGAGCGCGGGCTAATCCACGTTTGCCAGATATAGAGCGATATAACTGATACGTAGCAGAGAGATTTCCAGGAACATACGGAAGGGCATAGTAGGTATCGTTACCTAAACGCCTGAAGAAGAGAAGTAAAGGGCTAAATAAGGCAACAAAACCGCATTCCCAACATTTGTTTGAAACTTGATGATATGAATGAAATGTTCTATTTGCCTCGCGACCTTCAACAAACGGCATAAAATTCTTAGATTCTCCTGAAAACCATTCTTTGGCTTGATTTTTATTGTGATTAACAATAAAGTTCCCACACCCCACACAAGTTTTATTTGTTAACTTTTGATTATTATTATCTCTATCAAAATATGTTGTTTCTTGATCAAAGAAAAAAGGAAAACAACTATTTTTTCTTTTCTGATATTTGGATTTTTTACCTCTGATCCCACCTTTAGCATTTTTCAATTGTTCAAATATATCCTTTGGAAGATTAGTACTCTCATCTTTCTCTGTATATCGAGGAGATTCTAAAACAAGCTGAGCGGTTGTTAGTGGCTTAACCATCGGAAAGTGCACTATGCCCTCTTTTTCATTATAGTAGACACCTTCCATATTATTAATCTGTTTTTCAGTTGAAACATCGTATAATGTCATTCTAATTTGATCCAAGGCATAGGATAAGGCAATGTCTATCTGACGTTTCTCTCCTTTAAGGATAAGTTGGTCAGGAGCAAGAATTACGTCGATATCCGAATTGCTTTTAATTGTTTTTGACCATTCCCCGATTGTTTCAGAATTCGGGAGAGGTTTATTTAATGTGTCATAGAATCCCACAATTCCAGCATCAATCCAGTAATTGCATGTTCTTTTGAATACAAGCTCAGTTTCAGCCATAATGCACCAACGTTCCATAACCTCTGGATACAAATTTACCAATGCCAATATAATCAGGAATTTCGGTATTACATTCAAACATTACATCAAATGGAGGAAATTTCAGTTCATCTTTTATCTTTATAGGAATTCCTGTTTTCATCTGGATAAGGTTAGTTTGAATCCGATGTGTTACAGTAATACCGCACCATTTGGCAGCAGCAAGAATATGATTTGCAATTCCCTTTTCAATAGCCTTTCTTTTTTCTCCCTCTGAAAATGATAAATAAGCCTTCTGCTTATCCTGATTTAAAGCTATGTACGGAGAAATGTTTCTATAACATATAAAGCTAGATTGCTGGAAATTCGCTTGGTTTGATATTTTTGAAGCCAGTTCGAGTTCTATAGCAAATCCACTATTTCCCACAGGCATAGTAATAGCATCTGGCCACTGAAAAGAGTGAGCAAATTCAAGCCCGTCATTCAGAGCCAAAATATAGACCTCATTATTTATGACTTTAAACTGAAAAGGTGCTCCTTTGCTTCTGTAGATCGATTTCCCATCTGGGTAATGATTGTGAAAAAGTGGATGTGGGTATTTATCAGCAAAATATTGTCTTACAGAGCTTGAAAAAATTTTAAAACCGTTCGGTAATTGAGTTGGTTTATAATGTATAAGAGATATGTTGTTATTCATATTTTCACTCATAGCTGATTAGACACCGCCCGCCTCTCGCCCGCCTTCCATTTCCAGAGCCTCAACAACATCATTACCATCCACCTTCTCTTCTCAACCACTCCTTTATTTATATATTTTACCAGAGCGGCGTGAAAGTATTCCATCCGCACCTCAGGAGCCGCTGGGAGATTGCTGCCCTCTGTGGAATTTCCACAAACTCATGTCTCTCCTTTGCGAACTTGTGCGAAAAGGAAGGTCGGAAGGCTACTTTGCTTATATCAACCTCTCCTCAGGAAGTGAACTATCGGCAATTGCAGGCATGCTGGCTTCCCTCTTGTACAGTGCAGTCCCGTATTATGTACAGGCAGAGAAATACAACATAGAGCATCCTGATATCGAAGGTGTACTTGCGGCGAACTGCTGATAAGCGGTTAATTAATTTACTTTAAAGTCCAATAAAGTTAGTAATGGCGATAACAAATCAGCTGCTACTGAAACAACTAAAAACCCAAATAGGTCGGGTGGAGATAGCAACGCTCCTTGTGGAACTTGCAGAACGTGCCGAGCATAACGTCATGCTACAACAGATACTTAGATCGATAGAGTTGCCTCCGCCGTTTGGTACGTTTGAATATATAAAACACAGTAACAGGAAGGGATACTGGAGAAAAAAGCCGTGGCATAGAGAGTATCCGACCGAAGCACAACTTGAGGCGCGGCTGCAATTTTCAACAATTAACTATAATTTATTCGGTATAAAAGGGACTTTAAGCAGGGTAGATGGTACGTGCATAGGGTTGGTGAACAAGCTAGCAGGGGACTTCATGCGTGGCAGGAAGCTTATTAGCAAGGAAGAACTAGAAGAAAGGAAGAAACAAAAAACAATCGAGAGAATCGCAAGGGTTTAGCTGAAATATCGGACGTTACGATTCACTGGTGTTTGGATTTATCGCTGAATGTTGCATTTATCAGGAAAGTCTTCGAATATGATACTCCCGAATCTGATATGGTGATAGAATTGCTTTCGAACCAAACTGCAGACATCGAGCAGTTGTATTTTTTAATCTCTCGAAGCTTGATACTCCAGATAGCTTTTTTGAGGCGCAAAAGCAAAAGGAAGGATTGCAGTTTAAAGATGGAGAATGAGTATTTGATTAAACAAGCACCTGACGCCTTAAGTTTTAAATAATTGTTTTAGTCTATCTCGTTTAGTGCATTTATCACACAAAGAACCTCTAAAAGCTGCTAATATGATAGGGTATATTTCAGTTCTCCAGATAGCATTCTTTTCACTCACAATCATGGGTCCTTTGCACCGAGGACATGGGATAATGAACTGGCTAATGGAAGCCATCTGTTTTTGTATTTCTTTTTGCATTTCCTCTTTACAAGCCGCACATTCCGCCTCCTTCGCAACTTCGAGTTGTTTTTTAATTTCAAGGGCAGGAATAAGTTCTTTTTTGATGATTTCTTGAGCCGCCACCCCATAGCTGCGTTCGCCCTTTACGGCATCAAGCATCTCCTTTAGCTCAGTGGTTAAAGTCATTGCAATTGGTGGATGATTTTTTTTGTATTTGTAATAAGAGGGGGGCCTTTTCCTTCCGTCCATAATACCAATAAGCGATCGCCTTTATGGCTTTTATAGCTATCTCTTAGAGTCACTCTATACGTTATACCTTAGGATACCACTTGCGTATATACCTTGGGTTAGGTAAAATTCAATTTTTCTAACTGAATTTGAGCCTATGTATCGCCTCCAGACACGTAATGTTCAGATTAGGTTCTTGGTGGAAATTCGAGATCGGATAATACAATGTTTACTTCAATATGTGCCTGAACCGATTTTTTGAGTTTCCTGAGAAAATGCTCTGTACGGAATTTCATGAGATTTTATTATCTTGGTAGCGAGCTTTGCTGCCCGAATAAACATGTTTGCCCTTAAAATCTATGGCATGCGACAGAGTTACTTTTCCAGTATTTATATTTATACTAACACTTAAAATGGGATGCAATAGTATTGTTATCTTCTGCACCGATAGTATTGTAGAACCATAGTTTTGTAACGCCTTAGAGCACTCCTTATATACCCTCACTGCTTTTGACCAAACTCAGATTGCTATATATCTGTTTGTTATTTTCACCAGGGATTATTATTTCGTTGCAATAGTATATTACCCCGTATCAACCTTCTTTTTCTTCTTTCTTCGGCTTCTTGATTAATTTTCTGGCTTTCTCAGTAGCAGTTAGACCTCCCCTCGCGTGCAGATCATCAACTAACCTTTTCTGCTTTTCCATGAATTCAGACGCCCGCTTTTGATCTTTCGGTGATAGCGGTGTGGCTGGTGCTGCATCAAGCAACGGATTACTAGGCTTATAATCGTCCTCAGTCGGCTTGCGGACTGATTTAATAATTTTGCCGTTCACTTTTTTAAAGGTAATTACATTCCCGGTTTCTGGCTCCCACGCCTCAGCATCATCAATAGTCTGGAAACCCCATGACTGCTCAGACCTGTTAGCAAGCGTGTTAAACATGTTCATGTTTTCAATACTCCTCTCAAGAGACTCGATTTTGCGCTTGAAATCCTCCTGCGCAGACAGAACTTGCTGATGCTCTTCAAGCAATCTCTTAACCACTGGAGTTAATTCTTGATGCTTGCTGCAATTATCACAATATTGAGCCTCAATAGGCATTTCTTTATGGCAGTTCGGGCACTCTTTTGTTAATGGACTGTCAGATAGATGTTTTTGTGCAACAGCCTTGCCATGCCGTGCTAATTGTGCCTCTTCCACGTCTTTATTTCCAACGTGAATATAAACCGCAGGCATCTCAGAGCTTCCCGCCCAGCCTGCAAGCTTTCTTAAAATAGATTCCTGCATACCATCGCTTGCAAGATTAGTTAATGTTGTATGCCTGAATAGATGAGGGTGTACCCTTCTTTTAATTCCTGCATCTTTCGCAATGGTTCTTATTACCTTCCTTGCTCCCCATCTTGTCATGCGTTCATAGTGGTTACGTGTTCCAAGATTCACGAATAAGGGAGCTTCGGAATCATTTCTTAATGGGTGAATATTCACCCATTGTTTAATGTGCGGCACTGAGCTTATTAAAGCAATATCCCTTGCTCCGGTCTTACCGTCTCTTATTCGCATCTTAAAACCGTAGTCTGTTTTTGATAGATCGTTTATATTCAAGTTCAAGGCTTCGGAAATCCTGCAAGCAGACTCCGAGAGAATGGATATTAAAGCGGATTCTCTGGGGCTCTGGCTTGATTCCAGCATTTTCTTTATTTCATCTGAGGTTAATAGATCATCTTCTCTTATCTTTGTCTTGATCTTCTTAATCCGGATCCATGCAACTTTTTCTGGCTCTTTTCGCCATCTGAAATAATTCTTAAGATATACCTTATACAAACTTGCAGTTTTTTCAGTTACTTTAAGATTTCCTAACACATCTTTAAGATCTCTATCAGAGCATCTATCAAGGGGTTTTATCTTATTCAAAGATTCAAGAACAAACCTGATGGTTCTAATACTATTTTCTTTGACACCGTTTGCCCGTTTTTCTCCTAAATAATCCTCAAAGCTATCCATAATAAATTCAGTAATGTCATCAAATGTTTATAAATGTTTCTGGTATATAGGTAACTGCAAAAGTGCATAATACGGGGTATAGTGACTGAAAACTACAGGTATCATCATGCTCCCTTAAATAAATGGATAACCCGAACTCCTCACAAAATTCAAAAATTCGGCACCCAAAAAGCATATGAACTAAACAAAGAGAGTAGACAATATGGTGGAATGCAAAAATATAGATGAAGTTAGGGCAAACATAGACATAATAGATCGAGAAATAGTAAAGTTGCTATCTGAAAGAAGCAAATATGTTAGACATGCCGCAAAATTTAAGAAAAATACTGATGACGTAAAATCTCCAAAGCGTGTAGAAGAAGTTATAGCAAAAGTGAGAAATCTTGCTTTGGAATATGGATCAAATCCTGAAATAGTTGAGCAGATATATCGCACAATGATTGTGTGCTTTATTGATTATGAAATGAAAGAGCATCACAAATGAATCTTCTTGGAAATTGAATGTCATGCCCACGCTAAAAATTTAAATCATTTTATAATCAGTGCACTTATTATAATTTCTAACATAGTCCTGCGCCGCTAAAAAGCAAAAAATTCAATCTTCCAAAAATGCAAAACTATCGAGCAGGGGAGCTGATGCCTCGCAAATTTCATTACGGGGTGCGTTACTGAAAAGAAAGATAATGCCAGCATGTAACAGTAATTAAAAATAGCTCCAGTTAGATATGAACTCTCACAAAGTGAAACAGTAAAAACATGAAGAGAAACTACATACGGATAATCGGGTTGATATTATGTCTTCCATTCATATATGTGCTGTTCACATGTACGATTACTCAACCCGCATCGTTAATTATACCATGCGCCGCAGGTGCCGGTACAGGTTTAGCGATACAGGTGGATGCATTCGTTATCGGTCTTTTCCTCCTGTTTATAGGTAGTAGAAAAGAAAAATAAGAAAAAGAAATCTCAGACTACGCACTACAAAATAATAAAAAAGATTGTGGGCAGCGATATTGATGTATCAGCGCCCTTTTTATTTAATATCTCTTCGGTCTATGGTTCTGGTAGCATTCTCTGCAGTATACCGGTCTGTCGCCGGATGGTTTGAAGGGTACTTCAGTTTCCTGATGACAGTCTGCACAGGTTGCTTTGTGCATCTCTCTTGGACCCATGTGCATGTTTCTTGGACCTGTAGGTCTGAAACCGCCACTGCGGAAGCCGCCTTTTCTTTCGTAATTCATGTATATCTCCGCTGGTTTAATTTTCTCAATTCTTTTCCGCAAGGGCTGCAATCGCAAATCTCCGCAGGACCCTCTCGATCTTTATCGTTACATTGTCTCCAACCTTCGTGCCTGGCACAAAGATCACAAAACCCTGTACATGTGCTATTCCATCTCCCTCTCTGGCAATACCATCAATTGCAACATTGTGGATATCGCCGACCGAGACAGGAGAATCTCTATCTTGTTCTGTAAACAATCTTTTACCTCTGTTCATTTAATCAATCTATCTGAAAAAGCAAACACAGACAGGGATAACCCCGAACTCTATAACTTACTCAATAAGATAACTGATATAGTATCTATACAGGCTGTTCGTATATATACTCTTTGTAGCATCGGCTGCCAGCGCCGCATTAGTGATTTATCCGGCACTGATATTCCCTGTTCAGGTCTACGCCCCTTTGCGAAAGCAAGTAAATAGATATAAATGCAACATGCGTATCACATTTTTCCTGCTATTCCAGTACCCGAACCCCGAACTCTGCCAGGCATTCCACCAGAGGGCAAAGCGGAAGCCCTATCACATTGAAATAATCTCCTTCTATCCTTTTCACAAGAATAGACCCCAGCCCCTGGATCGCATATGCCCCTGCCTTATCCAGAGGTTCTTTTGTTTTGACGTATGCATCGATCTCTTTTTCTGTCAATTTTTTGAATGTGACTTTCGTTTCCACAGACCTTGATATTTTTTTGCCGGTATCAGTATCCAGGATAGTGAAGCCTGTAATTACCGAATGGGTCGCGCCATCAAGCAACACGAGCATTCTCCTGGCCTCCTCCTTAGTATGCGGTTTACCCAGGAGCTGTCCTCTTATGATAACGAAAGTATCAGCAGCGATGATTATCGCATTATTATACTTTCCTGCAACCGACTTTGCTTTTTTCAGCGATAAGGCTCTTGCAAGTTCATGAGGGCTTAATTTAAGGTTCATCTCTTCTTTGTAATCAGCCGGGTCAACCTTGAATTGCAGACCGATCAACTCAAGCAGTTCTTTCCTTCTTGCGGATGCCGATGCCAGTATTATTTCTTTTGTCTCACGCATACTGCCCCGCCACAAAACCGGAAGCCCATGCCCAGTGTAAATTGTATCCCCCCAGCTGCCCTGTCACATCGATGACCTCACCTGTAAAGTAGAGACCTTTGACCTTTCGTGATTCCATTGTTTTTGATGAGAGTTCATTCGTATCGATTCCGCCAAGGGTGACTTCAGCGGTTTCAAAACCTTCAGTAGAAATCGGTTTGATCTCCCAATTATGGAGCTGATGAGAGATTTTCCTGAGCTCCTTTTCATTGTACTGGTTGACCGGTTTTGATTGGATATTCGAAACGCACCAGGTCTTTGCAAAGCGCGACGGCAGATATTGCGAAAGCAGGTTATGCATATCGATCTTACTTTTGCTTTGCTGTTTTGCAATGAAAATACCATATATATCCGTTTCAGGCAAAAGATCAATAACAATGGTATCACCCTCCTTCCAGTATGAGGAAACCTGGAGTATCGCGGGACCGCTGAGTCCCCTGTGAGTGAAAAGCATGCTTCCGCGAAACTTAATATTATTGCATTTGACAGCGGCATCGATTGAAACACCGCTTAATTCGCCAAATATTGCCAGGTCTTCAGGTGAAAAGATGAAAGGAACAAGCGCGGGTTTCAGCTCCGTAACTTTTAGGCCGAACTTCTTTGCTATCATGTACCCTATGCCTGAAGCTCCTGTCCGGGGATAGGACAATCCACCGGTAGCGATAACAAGCGATTCCGATCCAAAAATCCCCTGGTCGGTCGACACCATAAAAGAATCATCTTTTTTCACACCCAGAATCCGGCAGTTTAAAATTATGTTTACCCCTGCATTGTTACTCTCGCTTTCCAGCACTCTAATTATTTCCTCCGAACTTTTGGTGCAGAATAACTGACCCTGTTCTCTTTCTTCATATTTTACGTCGTGTTTTTCAAGCAGGGCAATAATATCACGAGGTGTAAAACGGGAAAGCGCAGATTTACAGAAGTGGGGATTATCTGACAGATAATTCGTATGGCTTGTATTGGTATTCGTAAAATTGCAACTTCCGCCACCGGAAATACGAATTTTTCTCCCGATATTTGCAGCGTGGTCAAGAACCAGGGCAGAGCGACCCCTTTTTCCGGATTCGATTGCGCACATCATGCCTGATGCACCGGCCCCGATGATGAGAATATCTTTTTCAATCATATTTTTCATAGATGTTCGTGACAAGGAATGTTAGCTCTCATGCACAAATAGGATTTTCTCCATACAATGAAACTATGTATAATTTTAATATGCAAAATTACCGATACCTATAATCCCTACCACGATACGACCTTATCGTACTCAAACATCATTTCCACTATCCTGTCGTACCCCACGCGCTCATGACGTGTAACCCCCCTGGCTTCCGCATCATCGGCGCAGGCATAAGTTTTCAATGAAGGAGCCGCGTACACCGCATCATGCATCAGAAGTATCGCAACCTCATGCTCCTTGTTCTGCGCCTTTGCAATCTCTAAGGGGGTTGTGTCGTTCGGGTTCCGGATGATATGCAGTATTTTCATAGTTAAAATGGTATCACGATATCCGATTCTGTTATTGTTTTCACGAGCTCTTCGCGCTCTGCCGCCGCTACATTTGCAAGAATGCTCTTTACTCCTCTTTTTTCGATAGAGGTTTTATCCGCCAGCATGGGACATTTCAGCATCGACAGTACCTCGAATTCCTTTTTTGGCGGCGCGGAGTTTACCAGTTCAGGCTTTGCGGGAGCGGCAGTATAAACACCGTCATCCATGAAAATGACCGTGACCTTATCCTCGCGCAGCGTCAGTCCAACGCTCATCCGCAGCGCCTCGGCGTTCCTTCTTGTATTCAACGGGAGGTTCCTTACGATCACAGTTATTTTCTTCATGGCTCACCCGAATGATATGAACCTGTCAACATCATTTGCGATGCATGCATGGTCGTACTGGCTTCCGAAAAGTATGCCATCGACCCTGTTCACTTTGCGCTGCTCGACATTGAGCGCGCAGACCGCGATGCTCACACCTTTATCCACCAGCTCTACGAACTCCTTTTTATGAACATTGTAAACGCCGTCGTACATTAAAAAATGGAGACCTCATGACCCTGCTCGCGCGCAGCCCTGCTTATAGAGATAACAGTATGCGTATTCTCATTCTCAGGGCTTGTGGTCAGGAGTATCCCGAGCTTCATGCCTTGCGTATCCTCACTTTCCAGAGGTGATCGCCCTGCTGCTCGATCCCGAGTATCTTATGCCCCTCGTTCTTCAGGCTGCGGGGCACGTTCTCTACAGCGGGGGCATGATCAAAAGTCACAGCCAGTTCCTCGCCGCTTTCAAGTTCTTCAAGCTTAAGCTTAGTCTTTACAAAGGTGTACGGGCACACCTCGCCTTTCAGATCCAGTTCAATTGCCATTTTTATCACCATATCCTGCATGATTCGCCGTATATCTCTTCCTGTATCGATGTTATCTTCGGTTCTTCACCGCATGCCGGACAGCTCTTGTTCCAGCGCATCTTGATCTCATCAAAGGTCATATTGAGCGCATCATAGTAGATAAGCCGTCCTACTAACAGCTCTCCGATGCCGAGCAGGTATTTCACCACTTCTGTCGCCTGGATGACGCCCACAATGCCGGGCAGTACACCGAGCACGCCTGCTTCCTGGCAGCTCGGTACCATCCCTGGTGGGGGCGCATGCTCAAAGAGGCACCTGTAGCAAGGGCCCTTGTGAGGTATTATCGTTGTCACCTGCCCCTCGAACCGGTATATGCTGCCGTGGGACAGCGGGGTATCGGTGAGCACGCACGCATCGTTCACAAGATACCGCGTTGCAAAGTTATCAGAGCCATCCACAACTATGTCATATTCCTTGAAGATATCAACAACATTGCCTGCGTTCAGCCGCTCTTTGTATGTTCTTACTTCGATATCGGGATTAAGGTTGTTTACGAACCGTTTTGCAGATTCGACCTTGGGTATCCCGACATTCCCCCCGTGTATCACCTGCCTCTGGAGGTTGCTCAGGTCAACAACATCATCATCAATGATGCCGAGCGTTCCCACGCCTGCCGCAGCAAGATATTCGATTATGGGCGCCCCAAGCCCGCCTGCGCCTATGCACAGGACTTTCGAGGAGAGGAGCTTTTTCTGACCTTTTCCGCCCACTTCGGGGAGAATGATATGACGTGAATATCTTTTTATTTGTTCTTCTCTGAATCCGCCTAACATTATATCACCATATTATTACTGCCAGTATTATTTATACCCTTAAAGTATTACTACCATAAATAATTTGTGGTTCACTGTATTTGAAAAGGCACAAGAGTAACACAGAGAAGACCAAGGAAGAATGTGATTATACCCAGGACCATCCTTCCTCTCCCAAGCGGGATATCGTCATTAAGCGGTCTTGGATGACCTGAAGCGGCGAACACTGTGAGCAAGAGCCCCCAGAATACCCACATGGAGCCGTCAAGGTTTCGGATCAGGATCATGTAGCCTCCTGTGAACAACAGTGCAACAGGCATAAGGGTCGATACACGCGAAGCCTTCTCACCTATCATTGCACGAAGCACATGCCCCCCATCCAGTTGACCGGCAGGAATCAGGTTCAGGGCGGTTACAAGCATACCTACCCAGCCGGCGAATGCAACGGGATGCATAAAAGATGTGTTAGCGGCAGGGATTATGCGCGTTATCAGTTCGAACAGCGGGGGAATTCCCAGCTGGATCTGTAATCCATCCGGCGTATTAGCGACCGGAGGTTGAAGAAGACCTATCACGGTAACAATAACCGATACAATAAGCCCGATGAGAGGACCTGCTATCCCCACATCGAACAGGGCTTTGCGGTTGGGTATCGGTCCGCGGTGCCTGATCACAGCTCCCATCGTTCCGACAATGCTCGGAAAAGGGATGAAGTAGGGCAGCGATGTATTCATGCCGTGCTTCTTCGCAACTATATAATGCCCTGCTTCATGAGCTCCCAGGACTGTCATTATCGCCAGAGTGAAAGGAATGCCTTTTAAAACATCCGACAGGTTGCTTATCGGGTCCGCACCGAACAGGAAAGAACCCATCACCATCGTTGTAATAAACGTAGCAAGAGCAAGCACTACATTTATCCACCTCCGCTCCTTGACGGGCTTGAACGGCGTGCCGATCAGGATTTGTTCTCCAAGTTCATTCTTAAAAGCGAACTGGTATCCTTTTTCAGCAAAAGCAGCCCATAACTTTTGATATACAACATTGGGTTCTATGGGGGCATCGCCGCTGTTGTTATTTTCTTTAACTCCCAGTAAAGCCTCTTTGGGGATTACATAGAAATAGACGTTGTCACCCTGCTGCTGCATTTCATAGACCGTGAAAAACTGGCTGATTCTTTCTGCCAGTTCATCCGTATTCCGGGGCTTGTGAGTGAGATTATTCATTTCGTAGTAATATTCTAAGTGCTATCTAATGAATGTAACTATTCACATTAAATTATAAATATAAAATAAGTTAAGAATATCAGTCCTTTCCTCGCGGGGTCGCTAAAGGAACAAATTTAGTACCGTAATATATCATTCCCTTCTCGCTTTCCTCTCCGAGCTTCCTGAACACGGATTTCACTTTCATGCCAATATGGATGTCGGCATGATCGCATATCACCTGTGAAGTAAGGCTTGGACCTTCTTCCAGCCGGATTATAGCCAGTATATAGGGCGTATGCTTTGCATAGTCCTTTGTAGCACTGTGCACGATAGTATAGGTCAGCACCTCTCCCAATCCTTTGAACTTGTACGGGACTATCAGGCTGCTCCTCCGGCATTTCGGGCAGATTGTCCTTGGAGGGTAATGATACTCGCCGCATTTCTTACATTGCGTACCGATAAGGTTGTACAGGTTCTTGAGCCTTCTCCAGAATCTTGGAACTGACATTTTATCTCTCCCTTCCGAATATATGTATTACAGCAGTACCGCCTGAGCCGCCCACGTTATGCGTGAGACCGATCTCGGCGCCATCTACCTGCCTTTTTCCCGCTTCGCCGCGAAGCTGCATTGTTATTTCAACAGCCTGCTTTACCCCTGTCGCCCCTACCGGATGACCGCACGCCTTCAATCCGCCGGACGTGTTTATTGGTATCTTGCCTCCGATGGCTGTCATGCCTTCCTGCGAGACTTTACCGCCCTCGCCCTTTTTTACAAATCCCAGGTCTTCAATGGCGCATATCTCAGCTATGGTAAAGCAATCATGCACTTCGGCAAAATCGATATCCCTGGGTGTGACCTTCGCCATATCATATGCTTTCTTTGCCGCGACAACGGTCGCATCGAGCGTGGTGATATCTCTTCTGTCATGAAGAGAGAGTGTCCCGCTTGCCTGCGCAGATGCCTTTACATATACCGGCGTATCTGTGTACTTGCGGGCTACTTCGGCAGGTGCCAGGACGACAGCAGAAGCACCGTCAGAAATAGGCGAACAGTCAAAGACGTGCAGAGGGTCTGCGATCATGACGGAATTTAGCACGGAGTCTATCGAAATTTCATGCTGGAACTGTGCTTTCGGGTTCATCATCCCGTTATGGTGGTTCTTGACCGCCACCGAAGCCAGTTGCTCCGATGTCGTTCCGTATCTGTGCATATGAAGCCGCGCTATCATTGCATAAAGCCCCGGGAAAGTGGCACCCATTACTCCTTCCCATTCCCTGTCAGCCGCTGCAGCAAGCGCGTCCGTCGTCGTCTCAACATCCACATCTGTCATTTTCTCAGCCCCGCCTGCTATTACTATATCATGATAACCCGACGCCACCGCAATAATCCCCTGGCGGAGAGCCAGCCCGCCGGAAGCACACGCCGCCTCAACGCGCGTGGATGGTATGTTGAAGCTTGCCAGCCCGGCATAATCCGCAATCAGGGAGCCTATATGTTCCTGTTCGATGAACCTGCCTCCGCTCATGTTCCCGACGTAAAGGGCATCGATTTTCCCGCCCTGGATACCTGCATCCTCTATTGCGCTTATTCCCGCCTCAACGAAAAGTTCCCTGAATGACTTATCCCATAATTCGCCGAATTCCGTGCATCCGACTCCTATAATTGCGACATCCCTCATGAAATCACCTCATAATTTGATCTTACCTTTGTGCTTTGCATACTTCGCATAATCTATGTATATCGGGTTAGCCAGCAGTTGTTCAACACTTGGCGCACCGTTGCGGATCTCTTCAATTCTATCGGTCACGCTGATGCTGAATGCATCGCTTCCCGCGCCCGAGCCAAAAGCTGTCATAAGTATCCTGTCCCCCGGTTTTGCTATATCCAGGGTCGCTGCCAGTCCCATCATACAGGAGCCGGAATATGTATTCCCGAGTCTTGGAACTACAAGGCCCGGTTTGATCTGCTCGCTTGAAAAACCAAGTATCTTTGCCACACGCGTGGGGAATTTCCCGTTCGGCTGGTGGAATATGGCATAATTGTAATCGGAAGGCTTTGTGCCCATCTTTTTCATAAGGGTGGAAGCTGCCGAGGTCACATGCTTGAAATAAGCAGGCTCACCTGTAAACCTGCCGCCGTGTTCAGGATAGGGCATTCCCTCCCGTCTCCAGAAGTCGGGAGTATCCGTAGTGTATGAATATGTTGATTCGATCCTTGCTATAAGTTTGTCCTTCCCTATTATGTATGCAACCCCGCCGGCTGCTGCAGTATATTCAAGGGCATCGCCCGGCGCGCCCTGTGAGACATCGGAACCTATTGCCAACCCCAGGTCTATCATACCTGAATCAGCCATGCCGATGCATGCCTGCACTGCAGCTGTGCCAGCTTTGCATGCGAACTGGAAATCAGCAGCAGTGAGGTTTGGGGTGGCACCAACAGCCTCAGCCACGACGGTGCTTGTGGGCTTAACGGCATACGGGTGGCTCTCCGAACCAGTAAATATAGCCTCGATCCTTTCAGGATCAACATCGGCGCGATTTATAGCGTGGCGCGCGGCTTCTACAGCTATCGTTATGGCATCCTCGTCAATGTCGGGCACGGATTTTTCAAAAACCATCAGTCCCTCAGCAATACTGTTCGCATTATCACCCCACACTTTAGATATCTCCTCTATCTTGATTCTAAAACGCGGGATATAAGCGCCATACGAAACAATTCCAACGTTCATTTTTTAGTCTCCTTATTTTTAAAATAAATCAGTGTTATCAGTGTTTTATATCATGGGATTGAAGTGCACGCACTACATCGTTGATCGGCATAACAGAAGTGATGAGCGGCACATGCTCGATTTCAGCGATCTTGACTGCTATCGGGTCTATACGCGACACCGGAAGCCCGTGGATCACGATAAGAGCAGGTTTCAGATTAGTTACCCTCAGTGCCACCATTGGTGACCTGCCCGTTGAGACGTTTGTGAAAATCATGGCTCTCTCGGAACTCCAGCCGTACAATTTTTGGAACTCTGTGTAAGAAAGCTGAAGAATCGCTTTCAGGCTATCGATCACGGTGTATCCGTACAGCGGTTTTATATGTTCGCTGCCCGGGCTGTATGCCACTTCTCCCTTGATCAGTTTTGTCAGTTCTTCCACCGAAATGGGTGAAAGATACTCATGAATATCATATATAGCGTCCGCGCTGAAATCACCCCGCAGTATGCCCTCGTAAGAACGGATTTTCGCTCCCCCGCGCGTGACATCCATATCCAGGATCGCATCCACGATTTTACTTACGATGAAGATTCCCGGGGATTTCCTCCTGCCGCTTTCGTAATCGCTTATTACGGATGGGGAGACTTTCAGATATGCTGCAAGGTCGGATTGTGATATCTCAAAAATAGTGCGCCATTTTTTTAAGGTCTCACCCGGGTTGTCCGAGAGCGTGATCTCCCCTGCCATCTTTTCGGCAAGTTTATGTTTGAGGTCTTTATAAGCACCATTGGTAGAAGAAGGTTGCGTAGCAGGAATAGAAGCAACTACTGCATTATCGGTCATGTTATCGAGTGAGTAACGATGTTGGAGCATATAAAACTAACGAAGGTTGCTTCGTCAAACAACGAAGTATTGCCAATCAGAAAGAGTAAAATACTGACAGGATGTTTAGGCTATGCACCCTTTGGTGAATGCTGAAAATATAGGTATTCCTGTTGTGTTCATCAAAACAAGGGGCCGTAGGGTAGCTTGGTCCATCCTTCATGCTTGGGGTGCATGAGACCTGAGTTCAAATCTCAGCGGCCCCATATAACAAAAATTAAACCTGCATCAGGCATATAGCTTGGTGGACGGTTCTTGATTTATGAAGCTTGAAGATATCATCAAACAGATCGAAAACGTCAGCAAGGCTGAAATAAAACGTACTGCTCCTGCGGACTGCAGTGAGATTAAAGAGATTATTCTGAGTTCAAACCCGCAAGAGCCATATGAGAAAATGGTGCTGGGCTATCTGACGTCCCTCTGTGCAGAGTATATGCATCCGGAGACATTTCGCCTTGAAATGAACCAACTTGATTATGTCGGGTTTGAACTTGAAAGAGGCAGTATCGAAGTTGAGACCGCAGGCGACATGCTCGGAGCCTGCATGAGAGGCGGGAAGATAATCGCTAAACGGGCAGGGGAAGAGACAGGAAGCGGCATGGCAGGCGGAGAGATAATTGCTGATGAGCTCAAAAGCATCGGGAATACCATTGGCGGTAAAATCATTGCCAAAAAAGTGGGTAAAGTATCAAAAACTCAGGGTGCAGATATTTTCATAGATGGGGCGAGGTTTAAGCGCGGGTTTATCGAGAGTTTGTTCGGGAAGAGATAGGATAAACAGGTACATCCCGAAAAATGCAGGAAGCGAGGATAAAAAATAAATTTTACACGCCCAGCGCGCTCGCTATCGGCGCAGGCGGCTTTATCATACCAGTCACGCCAGGACTTGCAGTTTCGACATTCCGTGCCCACAGGAAGAGGCACGTATGGTAGGCCGTGGTGATATACATGGAAAGCGCGATTACAAGTATGATCAATATCGCAACGACCAGTATCGCGACCAGTGCGCCTGCCGCCGCGCCGCCCGTGACGCTGAATAACATCACCCCGATAAAGATAGCGATTATTATACCGATGAAAGAGAGGATACCTGTAACAAGCCCTACGGCTATCTCACCCACCCCGATCGGAAGAAGGTTCCTTTTAATTATGCAGGTAGCCCTTTCCACAGCACCTTTAAGCCCCCTGTCCTCGATAACAATAGCAGGGATGATGAAGTAAGTAGCGATGGTCCAGGCTGATTCTATGAACCCAACTATCATGACTGAAAGCCCGCTTGCAATGTTTCTGTCTCTTTCTTCCCTGTTCCTGAGAATACTTGTGATGACCTTTACAATCGCTGAAATGATGCTCAAGTAAAATATAGTTGCGGCGTTCTTCTTAACAGCAGCCCAGACTTCTGACATTGTGGCATCGCCGTCTTTAAAGTAATCATATACAAGGAACGCCGTCATGCCTGTAAAAAAGTATGAAATGTAATAATCTGCTAGAAGCACAAGAAAAGCAAGGATGTAGAACAGTTCTGCCGGTATCATGGACCTGAGAAAGAAAAGAACGATACCTGAGACAATTGTAAAAAACACTCCGACAAATATTGAATAAATGGGGGGTTTGATGAGGTCGGCATCTTTAGTGATGAGGCTGAAACTCTCTTTTATGAAGGAAAATCCTTTAAACACCGATTTTCGCAGACCGTTTA
>NZ_FZMP01000048.1 GCF_900196725.1 Candidatus Methanoperedens nitratireducens
CGGTTTTGGGAGGGCTTTGGTAACCACCTTAAGAATGTTCCCTTTAAACCATAAATGCTATGAATAGGTTTTAACTATGATAGGTTAATGGATAAAAGAGAGCTTGCTCTATATCTTGGCTTTATTCTTATCATTGTTACTGCGTTCTCCTTGCGGCTATATCACCTCGATGAGAGGGTATTCCATCACGATGAGGCGGCAGTAGGTTATTTCACCTACAAATTATTCAACGACGGCACATATTCTTACGACCCTTCGTTCCACGGTCCCTTCATGTACTATGTTACTGCCGAAATGTACAGGCGCCTGGGAGACAATATATATTCATCCCGCCTCCTTCCAGCGATTTTTGGGGCTTCGATGCTCTTTTTATTATTCCCGCTGAGGAAATACATAAGGACGGGGGGCATGGTACTGGCAGCGTTCTTTTTTGCAGTCTCGCCTTCGTTCCTTTATTACTCGCGGTTCTACAGGGAAGATATCTTCATTGCGTTCTTTACACTTGTTGCGCTGGTATGCGCGGTAAAATACGCTGAAAAATATACTGAGAGCGGGTATTCTTATCTCCGGGTTTTTTACCTGTTCCTGGCTGGAGCAGCACTAGTATCGCTTGCTGCGCTTAAAGAAAATGCATATATTATGATGGCGCTGATAGCATTTTTCCTGCTTCTGCTTTTTATCAGGCAAAAGGGGTATAAAGGTTTGCCTGGCAGGATCAAAAGCCGTGATAAACAGCTCTTCATCCCGGTAGCAGAGGGACTTTTTTTAGTTCTTGTTGTTCTTGTGCTCTTTTCACTTTTTTACACAGGGAATGTTCTTGATTTTTCCGGGATGAAGGTCGCTGTCGAGAAAGCCGTATCACACTGGTATGAGATGCATAAAATCCAGCGTATCGGCGGACCTTACTATTTCTACCTCCCGATCATAGCACTTTATGAACTGCCGGTGCTAATCTTCGGAGTGCTCGGGGCGGCATATTACGGCTGCTGCGAGAAGAAAAAGGAGAAGATGTTCATCATATTCTTAGCGTACTGGGTGATAGTGGACGTCATTTATATTCTTACCAATTATTATCCTGTAGCGGGCAGGTTCTTGCCGATCTCGTACCTCCCGGTTGCCTTTGTTGTATATCTTCCGCTGCTGGTTTTCGGGATTCTTTCAGTCCTTAAATCCCGTAATTTGTTTTATTCATTTCTCATATACTGGACTGTTACGAACCTGGTAGTTTATTCTTATGTCCAGGAAAAAGTCCCCTGGCTGGTTTTGAATCCACTGCTGCCTCTTGTGATCCTTGCTGCCACGTTTCTGGGGGAACGCCTGTCCGAATTTAAATTCAATTCTAAGACAGGTGCTGTAACGCTTATTGCCCTTATCTTAAGTTTGACTTTTTTTATGTATTCAAGCGTTTTCCTGAACTATTATGATTATACAAACCCGGCTGAGCCGCTTATCCAGGCTGCACAGCCCCCGCAGAAATATTCCCGGTTCCTTGATACGTTCTTTGAAATATCATCACAGTACCAGAACCAGTCAACAGAAGTCCAGATCACTGATGACCAGATGGAGACCCAGTTCCTGTGGTACCTGCGCCATTACGGTAATGTTAAATGGAAGGTGAGTATAAACTCATCATTTACCGCCCCGCTCATAGTGGTGCATGATTCTGACGGGAATGAATCTGACGCAAGTATAGTCAAGCGCCGCCTCAGCAGTGATTATATGAGGCTTGACAGTGCAAAGATGTCATGGTACTGGTTTAAAGACAGTGATATAAACCTTGATTATCTGCTGTACAGGAAGATGGACAGACAGCCGGGTGAGTACAGGTTTGTGCTGTTCTACAAGCCCAGGAACTGAAATAATATAATGAAGTGCGACCGGCAGGTGCGATCAAACGCAGCAGTAGATTCTCTTTATTATCGGATCTTTTGGATTATAGCCGGGTCTGATATCTTCAAAATATTCACCTGTGATCTTAAGGCTTGATATCTCCGATACCCGAAAGAGCTTCCATCCGGCAGGGTTACCCGATTTGCTGTAGCCGCTTGTCTGATAAGCCCTCAGTACCTCATTGCCTGAAGTGCTCACTCCATAACAGAATGGCTCCAGTTTACGAAAACCGCCGTTGTAGTAAAAGCGGATTATCATCTTTGAGCGTATTGCAGTGCAAATCATTGGTTTCATGTTCTACTTCCCCTGCTGGCGTCATACATACCTACGATGCCCCACATCCGATTTGTAGCCAAATATCTATTTGTATATTTCTAGGCTTAAATCTGATGATAAAATTTCTGCTAAAGTTGATGCCTGCGTAAGTTTTATTAGCCCCCAGACCAAACCATTTTTGGGGGTGAGCAATAATGACAAAGGAAATTGAATGCAGAGCTTCGGGTATCGACTGCCCGTTCATGATCCGGGACGAGGACGATAATGAGTTAGCCTCGTTAGCCCAGCAGCATCTTCAGAATACGCATCATAAAAGCATGTCAAGGGAAGAATTACTCAGAACTGCAAAGGAGGTGTAGGCAAGTATAGCCTACACATTTTTAAGAAATATCATACATCCAAAAATAGATTATAATGGGATAGCGCGGATTTGAACCGCGGTCTAAGCGTCCCAAACGCTCAAGGATGGACCAGGCTACCCTACTATCCCGTGGGCGCCTAATCTACAGCCTGATAAGATAAAAACCTTTACTCTTGTCGGGCAGTTATTCACGACATTCTTTTTCCATGCCCTGCCTTATGCCCCAGGATGCCCACATCAAACCCAGTATGGCTACCATTACGAGAAGGACGACCAGGACAACGGCGATTTTTTGGAAAAGGCTGAATGACGCAGCGAAGAATGCAACATATATTATTGCAAATATCAACCCGCCGAATAAAACTGCTATGGATACGGCCACTCTTGGCGCGAGCCCCGGCGGAACTTCCCGGCTTTCATTTTGGTCCATTATATCATACACCTCCCATGATATTATTTCACGTCCACCCTAATATATCATATGCCAGGAGAGCTAATAAATGATGTGTTCCAGTAGTTCCCTCCTGATCCCCGCCCTCTTAATAATATCCTCCTTATCCCTGTACGGTCTTCCCATTACTATCTTCCCTGCCTGCGTTCTCCCCACACCCGGTACCTGTTCTATAACTTTAAGCGGCGCCCGGTTTATATTTACGGGGACGGGTATCCCTGTTATCGACCTGTGCCCGTAGTCCGTCACCATTATATCGTAGAACCTGTTCAACTCAACCTGCGCCGGGATACCCACAAGAAGCGGATAAGTGGCGAGCTGGCGCCCGTAAGTTATTTTATCGAAGACTTCCGTGCGTACGTCCCTCAATATCGTCCCGGCTGGCACAAGGCGGCGCAGCATCGGCAGGTCTATTTCATTCCGTACCTTTTCCTTGTAGCGCAGGAATAAGTCCTTATGCTTTATAACAAGCTCTTCATAGCCGTGCATCGGCGTTCCTGCGAAAGTCATCACTTGCCTGATATTCACACGGCGCAGCATCAGACCGCTATCGAGCACTTTTTTCAGGAACTCAAAGTTCAGCTCAAACGTCTTTTTTGTCTCGCCTTTTAAGCCATGCACGAAGTTAATCCCCGGAAGCAGCTCAGGCAGACCGTTCGCCCCCCACTCTGCGCCTGCCTCGTTTAAGAGTTTTATAGCCTCAAAGACCTCATCGGGCGATGCTTTCAAGTCGTTTGCCCTGATCACTTCGGGGTCGGCGCTTTCCATGCCCAGCGCAGCAACATCGCCGGCAGTGTGGTACTTCACGATGGTCTTTGCGATGCGGCGGGATTCTTCCGGGAACCTTGCCAGCGTTACCGGGTTTGCGTTGTCCATGTGAAGCACTTTAAGTTCCGGCGCAGCGTTCCGGATACCTCTATAAAGCTCCTCGATAGCATCAGGGTCTGGAACCCCGTTTTTTGCCATGTACATGAACAGGTCGGGCTGCCTGCCAATCCGGAAGTACCGCGCCCCGTGATAATATAACGCGCCAGTCTCGCTCACCACATCCTTTACTTCCCGGTAATCAGGCTTCCCGTAGAATGGCTCGGTGCAGAAAGAGCAGTGCGAATGGCGCGGGCAGCCGCGGTATGTCTCAAGCTCGCACATCACGTAAGGATAATCGGGGTGCTGGCAGACCACGAATGCGCCATTCACGCTCCATCTTCCTATTTCGGATGCGGTCCTCATCCTGTGCCGCACGCTGTCGGGGTCTTCCGGGTCATCCAGCAGGTCGTAAACAAAAGCCTCTACATCATTTTTTGCAGGCACGATCCCGGGGATTTGAAGTTCCTTTGCCGACGTGCCGCCTTCCTCGCCAAAACCAAGCCTGATAGGTCCTCCCAGTATCTTTATTCCTTCAAGATGAGAAAGTTCCCTGATTTCTTTTTGAGTTATAGGTGCTGCTCTCAGGTACTTCCCCGGCACTGTCATACCTGCTATTATAATTGTTATATCAGCCCTGACAATCTCTTTACCTGATCGGAGCTGGTCAATGGTGCGATATAGAATATCCTGCGGTTTAACCCCTCTTTCGACCATTGCCCCGGCTATGTACCTGGGATAGGGCGCAAGATATGGCGGAACGCCAAGGCATGCGGGTTCATCCACATACCCATCGATGATAAGGGCACGCATAGGTTATCTTTATCATGTTCAACTTTAATTAATGATTCCGATGACCGATATTTTTGAACTTGCATACAAAGCTCTTGGTTATACCGAAGAAGCAGGCGCGGATGAAATGGAGATATTTTGCATCAAGGGCAGGTCTGTAATGATCGATGTACAGAGAGACGAAATAGACCTTGCAAAAGAAAGCCTGCTCTCAGGCATCGGAATAAGAGCGATAGTTAACGGAGCCGTGGGTTTTTCAAGCACCAATGACGCATCGCAGGTAAAAGAAGCGTGCATTCTTGCTGTGAAATCAGCGCGGGTAAGGAACGGCGACCCGCAGTGGTCAGGGCTACCGCAGAAGCAAAAGCCTGCGGCAGTTATAGGTATTTTTGATAAGAAGATAGAGGAGATCGATATTGAGGCATGTATTGATTATACTGCGCAAATGGTCGAAGGCGCAAAATCTATCCCTTCTGTCACACCCACATCAGGACATTTCTCCTGCGGCAGTTCAACCCAGTTGATATTGAATTCTCATGGTGTTGAGGTAAAAGGGTCTGAGACAAGCATCCAGGGTTCTATAGATACCACAGCAAAGAACTCTGATATATCAACAGCTTCGGAATTTGACATGTCAAGGAAACTGGATATTGATTTTTATGATGTAGGAAAAAAAGCATCTCTTCTCGCCTTAAGGTCACTGAATGGCGTTCGCGCTGAAAC
This sequence comes from Candidatus Methanoperedens nitratireducens, assembly GCF_900196725.1. Taxonomy (GTDB): domain Archaea; phylum Halobacteriota; class Methanosarcinia; order Methanosarcinales; family Methanoperedenaceae; genus Methanoperedens; species Methanoperedens nitroreducens_A. The sequence goes on from NZ_FZMP01000048.1 coordinate 5,358, forward strand.
GGGGGATACTACAGTGCTTCTTGAGCCCATGGCTTTTGCGGATATCCTTGAGAACACGCTCCTGCCCTCGATAAACGCCGATAACGTACAGAAAGGGCGCTCATCCCTGATCGGGAGAATGAACAGCAAAATCGCGGCGGGTGAGCTTTCTATAATTGATGACGGAACACTTCCAGAAGGCATAGGAACGGCATCCACGGATGATGAAGGAACCCCGTCAAAAAGGATTGAGATCGTGAAGAACGGAACGCTTCGGTCTTTCCTTTATGACTGCTATACGGCGGGAAAGGAGAAAAGAGAAAGCACAGGTAACGCTATCAGGTCTTCTTTCACATCGACACCTTCGATAGGGACACGCAACCTGGTAATCGACCACCCGTCGTTTGATATCATCGCTGAAACCCGCAAGGGTGTGATTGTCAATACGGTCATCGGGGCGCATACTGCGAATCCAATCTCAGGCGACTTTTCAGTTGAGGCACGCAATTCTTTTATGATCAGGGATGGCGAGACCGCTTCGCCTATCAAATCGATGATGATATCAGGGAACATCTTTGATGTGCTTCAGGGCATAGATGGCGCCGGGAAGGATGTAAGAAAAGTAGGGAATATGATCACGCCTACTGTCAGGATATCGAAAATGAGAGTCGTGGGATAGTTTTTAAATATGGACAGATTCATGAAATCAGCAATCGAAGAAGCCACAAAGGGTTTATCGGAAGGTGGGATACCTATCGGTTCTGTCCTTGTAAAAGAAAGCAGGATAATCGGAAAAGGGCACAACCAGAGAATCCAGAAAAGCGACCCGATGGCGCATGCCGAGATAGATTGTCTGCGAAATGCAGGCAGGATCGGCAGTTATAAAGATACTGTGCTTTACTCGACCTTGATGCCGTGCTATCTGTGCGCGGGCGCTGTTGTCCAGTTCGGGATTAAAAAAGTCGTGGTTGGCGAGTCAAGGACTTTTGAGGGAGCCCTGCAATGAATGAAGATATAGGCAAATAGGATCGAGCTGGCGATAAACCAACATAATTTTTTAAAATTTCAACAACTAAAATCATCATGTGCGGCATAGCAGGCGCAGCAGGAAAAGATTCTGAAAAATTTGTTAAAAAGATGCTCGAAGCAATAAGACACAGGGGACCGGATGGCAGCGGCACCTACTCTCTTGGCGATATAACGCTCGGCAATGTCCTGCTTAAAATTACCGGGGACGGGACACAGCCGCTCCACAACGGCGGCGTGCTCACCTATAACGGGGAGATTTACAATTTCCACGAAATCGCGGAAAAGCTTCGGCTGAAAACTGACTCGGACAGCGAGACGCTTTTCAAACTGATCGAATCAACAGGCGCGGAGGCAGCTATCAGAGAACTGGACGGTGACTACGCGTTCGCTTACGCTAAGAATGGCGAAATACTACTCGCGCGCGACCCTGCCGGCGTGAAACCGCTTTATTATGGCGGTACTGGCGATATGTTCGCCTTTTCATCTGAGATAAAATCTCTTTTATCAGTTGGAATAAGCGAAATTTTCGCACTCATGCCCGGATATATGCTCTCCTACAAAAGCGGCAGGCTCACTGAAAAAAAAGTGACAGGATTCAAAGCGGGTGAGCGTATCACTGATGAAAATGCAGCCTCAGAGTTGCTCTTTAATGCAATGGAACAGGCTGTGAAAAAGCGCATCTATAACCCGTGTGCTCTTGCATTCTCAGGCGGTCTTGACAGCTCCCTGATCGCCGCGTTGTGTGGCGAAGTGGAACTGTATTCAGTGGGCATGGCAGGCTCGCATGATGTCCGGCAAACGAAAAAGGCTGCTGACCTTCTCGGCTCTGGTAGTAAACTGCATCTCCATGAACTTACAATGGAGGAAGTTGAATCCGCGCTTCCTGATATAATGAGAGCTACCGGGTCATCAGACCCGTTAAAAGTAAGCATAGCCTTGCCTCTGTTCTTTGCATCAAAAGATGCCCGCAATGACGGGATTCGCGTAATGCTTTCAGGACAGGGCGCAGATGAACTGTTCGCCGGATATAAACGGTACGAATCTATGGATTTTAATGTGCTTGAAAACGCGCTTCGCAATGACATTGATAATATCGCGGCAAATAACCTTGAGCGGGACGATGCCGTGACAATGGCGAATGCTGTCGAACTGCGGGTTCCGTACCTGGATAAAGAGGTAGTGGAACTTGCTTTGCGGATCGCGCCACAGCTTAAGATATGCAATGGCGTGCGTAAGTACATATTGCGCCTTGCGGCGGCAAAGCTCCTGCCGGAAGAGCTCGCCTGGAAAGAGAAAAAGGCAGCGCAGTACAGCAGCGGGGTTTATTCAGCCCTGGAGAAGCTTGCAAAGAAAAACGAATATAGAGGGGATAGATTTCTGGGAAGATATCTGGAGGATTTGAGAGAGGACAGAAAATAGGAGATAAGGATAATTTCTCCAGGAGGTAGATATATGGCAGGAGATAAAATCAGATAGGATAGGAGTAATAGAAACGGTGCTCCTGCCAATTATCATTATAATCATAACAATATATAAGATTATCCATATACATATGCATGAATATCATAGAGTATAATGTAAACAGCTTTATTTCTACCTGCGACCCGGATTTACTGATCACACTTCTCCAATATAATATTGACCTATGGGATTTGACGGTTTCTGCATGCTTTAAAATATAAAGAATATATTTCTAAACATTAAAAAACTGAAATAAACATTAAGAAATGAAATAAACGTTAAAAACTGAAATAAATTTTTATAAACTATCAGTATATTTATGCGGATAATGTTCCATAGATTGAGTGCCTGCTTACACTCCAATAGGGATACCACATGTGTATTGGCAGGATTTCATGCAGCAGGAGTGGGGGTTAAAGTATTAAAAATTGTTCCACCTGTATCCTCATCAAATAAACGAGACCACTTTTTAAGTTTATTTCTTATAAACATCTTCAGGCTCAAACAGCTTTTCGCCGACTATCTTGTCATCGATCGTCCTGTAGAAGCACGACCTGTAGCCCGTATGACAGGCGCCTCCGATCTGTTCGATCTTGAGCAGCACGGCATCGGCATCGCAATCTATCAGTATATCGTGAACAATCTGTTCATTGCCTGAGGTCTCGCCTTTTTTCCAGAGTTTGCGCCTGCTCCTGCTCCAGTAATATCCCCTCTTTGTCTCGATGGTCTTCCGGAGGGCTTCCTTGTTCATAAATGCAACCATGAGGACTTCTCCTGTTTTGCAATCCTGGGCTATTGCTGTGATCAGGCCGTCTTCAAATTTTAAGTCGTTTAGGTTCATAACAGGGTCTCAAGATAATTTATGAGCTTAATAATTTATCCGAGCCTAACGGCAATCGCTGTCAATTTGTATTGGTTATGCAGCATCTTGTTCGGTATCCTCGATAGCTTTGAATACCTGCCTGACTACCTTTGGGTGTAAAGTCTTTCCAGAATGAAACGGGACAATGACTCTTCTATCTCCTTTCATGTATATCCTGTGACTACCTTTACTTCTTATCATCTCAAAGCCAGCCTTCAGTAGCATCCTTTCTGCTTTTTGAGACGTTAATCTTGGTAATTTAGCAGGCAACCGTTACCTCTACCGAAGTTGTCAGAATTTCCCTGCTTAAATATGCCATCTTTTCATCATCTGATAGCGTTTCCAGATAAAGTTCAATGGCTTCTTTTATGTTAACCATTACTTCATCTAGAGTGTCCCCCTGGGTTTGGCATCCTTCGAGTTCAGGACAATAAGCATAATACCCGTATTCATCCTTTTCTATAACAATGCTGACTTTGCAATTCATTCTTTTCTCCTTTCGTTAATTCACTCAATAGCAAATAATAATATCGGTGTGCAAGAGTTCCCGTCGGCGCATAATTGATTTAGTGTATATCAAATTCTTTTTTCAAAAATTCGAGAGTTGAATTGTCTCTCAATTTACAAGCGACATTTTGGTTAGCAAATATCCCCTGAAATTTCTTTGCATTTTCCCTTTCAAATGTTTTTATCCATTCAATTTCAACTATCCATTCGCTCATTTCAGGATTATCCATATTATCTTTTATATTTGGTTGTTTCAGATCTAATTCGTATAATTTTTTTAATGTTGAATCAACATAATCTCTTATTGGAACCGCATCTCTAATCACTTTTCCATATCCAACATATCCTAAACCTTTCATATACGCAAAAATATAGTCTCCTGTCTTCAATTTTTTCAATGACTTACTATATTTTGGCCCTTGGCCAGCAGAGATAAAGCCATATCTCTTAAAATCATCCCAGTTACGATGTTCGCCTTCTCCAACATTAACAAACCAATATCCTGACCAAGGAGATTTTATTTTTGATTCAGATCTGTCTATTACATCATCAGGATCCATTAACCATGAACGACCCAATAATTCAGTACCGTTGTAATTAAAAAAATTAAAAAATATAACATTTATATTAATGCCATGAACTGAGGATAAATAATGAACTATTCTTTCTGAGGTTTCATCCATTTCGGAAGCTACTATGACCATCCCATGTGATACATTAATATTTTCAGGTAATGCTATTTCAAATCGCTTTACAAAGGCACTTTGTAGTGGCTCTTTAAGATACTCTGTTGCTATTCGGTCTATTTGAACTTGGGTTAAATCTTTAATCCAAGAAGCGTAATCTAAGATTTGTGCTACAATGTCTCGTGGGGTTTTATCCCTTTTCAATTCAATAACTATTAAATCTCCATCGCTGTCAATTCCAAGTAAATCAATTCTACCACGATATTCAGTAGCAACTTGCCTTCCAATAATTAAAATATCTAGTCCAAGAATGCCTATATCATTAGCAATCCAACTCTCCAAGCGATTTTCTTGATCAAGTTTAGTCTTACCCAATTCCTCTAATGTCTCATTTTGTATTGACCAGAGGGACATGGTGAAGCTCATAGAATCTCCTTTTCACACTACTCTTCTTACATAATATTAATCCTTAACTCTGCCTAAATTAAGT
>NZ_FZMP01000053.1 GCF_900196725.1 Candidatus Methanoperedens nitratireducens
ACCAAATCAAGAACTTTCGAACTGTTGGTTATTTCTACTGCTTCCGAGAGTGTTTTGAATGGTTTAGAATAACTGAAAGTTAATCTCCCTTCATTTAAGAAAAGATTCTCGAAAACAAGATTTATGAGTTGCCGTTTCTCCTCTAAAGTGGCGCTCAGGTATATTTCTCTGGCTTTCTGAGAAAGCTCATAAACAGTTATACCTAACTCAAAATACTTATTATTTGCTTGAGAATGCTTTTGGATGGACCTTAAAATGGTCTCTCTTTCTGCTGAATACTCCTTGAATTTTCTTTCGTAGAACTCCTTGTTTATCTTCTCATCCAGTTTATCATCATAGAGTTTATCTAGCCTTTTTTGTATCAGTTCATATCTCTGGTTAAGTTCATTGACAGCAAGGCTATGGTATTCAATTTCATCTCGATGGCTTTCTTTCAAGGCTTTCTTTACCCATTCGGTAAGTCTGATATCCTTAATCTCAAGGTTTCCGAATACATCTAAAACTTGATTTTCTACCTCATGTTCCTTAGACCAAGTCTTCTGCGAGCAATTCCGGTAATGGTTGCAATGGCCGTAGATTATACCCTTTTGCTTTTCCCATGTTATCTTTCCGCCGCACTCAGCACATTTAATAAGCCCGTTAAATAGGTAAAAATGCCTGTTGTACTTAGGAGTGGATTTACTTTTTAGTACTTCCTGTACTCTATCAAAAAGCTCTTTGGCAATTAATGGTTCTTGTTTACCATCGTAAATTTCACCATTCCAGCAGATTTTACCATAATAAAAAGGATCGGAAAGTAGATCCGCTAGTCGGCTTTTTACTAACTTATTTCCCCCCGCTGTTCTCAATCCTTCTTCATTGGCTATTTGAACTAATTTTTTGAGAGAATAATTCCCAGTGGCATATAGATCAAATGCCTTTTTGATTAGCAGCGCCTTCTCATCGTCGATGACATGGATTTTATGTCCCTTCTCTCCAATAGTTTTGTATCCTAAAGGCGGTTTTGTCGGGAGCCAGCCCTGGGCGATTTTTTCTTTTTGCCCCTTCTTTACTTCTTCTGAAAGGTTGTCTATGTAATATTGGGCTACTGAGACTTTGATGTTCCAGATAAATTTCTCGTTTGATTTAGAATCCTTGGATAGTATGCAGTTTTCCTTTACGAAATGAACCTGCCTTTCTGTATCCTCGTTTATCCATTCATTAATAGAAACTGCATCTTTCAGGTTTCGGGTTAGCCGATCAACTTTTTCACAGACAATAACCTTAATATTCCCGTTTTTCACATAATTCAGCATCTCATTAAAGGTTTTTCTTTGATTTAATCCGCTGGCAGATTCTGATATAGAAAACCTTTTGGCAATTCTAAAGCCTCTCCTATCTGCATATTCCTTAAGGAGTTTTTCTTGGGATGGAAGAGAATAACCAGTTTCTTCCTGCTCTCTTGACGAAACTCTGGCAAATAATACTGCCTTCATATGTTTGTTTTCTTGTATCAAAAATTAAAGGTATCAGTTATTCTATAACGGCTTGTTGCGAATGTCAAATTCTGGCCTTATCTTAGGATTATCTCTTTCAGAGTTTTCGCTTTTTAACTTGTTTCTTGAATGAATTCTGGCCAAGAGATCAAAATATAAAACTAAGCTGTTTCCCACTTCAAACAACTCTTTCTGGCTGAGTTCTTTTCCGTAGTCTTCCCTTAATATATCTTTAAGCTCGTTTAAAAGCTCCTGGCTAATGGGCATATTTTGAAAATTAGATTAAAGATATCGAAGGCTGATCAAACTTCTGTTTAAACATAAATTTACCCTTGAAACCTACCTTCCTCAGGCTATTTTTCCTCTGCTCCCTTTATCCTCTCTTTTATTTTTCTGTTATGCTCACAACCGGTTCTTGTTAATAAAAGTCTTGCAGTTAAAAACTTCAACCTACCATTTCATATCCTCAATCGGGACAATCTTGCCATCCTTTGACCATCGTTTCAGCAAATTCTTTACAGAACGGAACAAGATCTCTTTTCCATCTTCTCTTAATGAGGAGATAGCCTTTAAAATATCCTTTTCCTGATAGTGGTATTTCAAAAACAAGAAAGCCACTTCAGAGAGTGGAACCCCTAAATTCGTTTCCTTATTAGGAGATTTTTTAATTTTGTCCATAATTTCATTAGATGATTTAATTAGATAATTTCCAGTATCGCTACTGATACTGTTAGAAGATTGTTTTTGATACTGTTTAGGCTTATTTTTGATACTGTTTTCAATATCTTTTTCATACTGAGAACAGTATCAATTTTGATACTGTTTGGATCTTTCCAAACATCTGGACTAAGTAAAGCGTACTGATTGGGAGACCAGCCCTTTGAGTGTTCAATATAAATGATGCTATATGCCTCTAATATCTTGAGGTCATAAATTACGGTATTACGGCGTTTTATACCGCTTTCGTGAATAAGGATATCTATTGAAGGAAAACAGGTTTGCGTTTGGTAATTGGCATATTTAGCCAGAACACAATAAACAGCCAGAACACTTTTAGGAAACAATCTAGCATAACCTTTTTCAAAGTATTCATTATCAATGAAGAGCCTGGTATTTTTCTTACTTGGTCTTACAGACAATCCTTCAAAATTTTCTTTTCTGGGCTCTGATATTTTTTTATTGTTTAATATTCTTCTTAAAGATTGCATGTCATGTTCATTAAGCCATTCTTTTTTAACTGGATGATAGACGGCATCCATAAATTACAATATCAGTTATTGCTGATAACTTCCCCTTAAAAACAAATAGAGGCTTTTAAGCTTCTATTTGCAAGAACTGATATCCTATGTACCGGAAGGCAATTTAATCCTCTCTAATCGCAAGTTTACCCTCAGAATTGGCCTTCCTCAGACCTGTTTTCGTCCTTTAGAAAGAGAAAATAACCATTCCAAGACTTCCTTTTTCTCCCTCTTTCGATAATCGCTATTGTCCACTAATTTGTTGAAGTATCTGGATATGGTCTTTTT
>NZ_FZMP01000116.1 GCF_900196725.1 Candidatus Methanoperedens nitratireducens
TCATGTCTTTACCTTCTTCTTTTAAGTAAAAACGGCATTTCTCATTCTGGCATACAACACTAATTTCTCCTCTTGGACGAACCATAATAATCACATATCCAGGATATGTTATTCATCCTATATTAAGTATCGTATTTTAGGACAATGGGAGATATTCCATGACCATGTTATTGCGGCAGCGGTTCTGGACAGGATTCTCCACCACTGCACTACGATAAACATAAAAGGCGAGAGCTACAGGCTTAAAGAACGCAAAAAACATGGGTTGACAATCTCACGGAAGTAGAGTTGACTTTTTAATGAAATGTTTGAAAGTCGAGGGAAAACCTTTTATGGGGGTGGGGAAAATTAAACCGCCATAATTGGGGAATTCTACACCGCCGTTGACACTTCAGGTAATTTTATTATGCTTGTTCTACTCAATAGCTCTGAGGTCATGGCCATTATATCAATAGGTTGTGTGTTCATGGTCATGACTTCATATATCAACCGCTTAAAATATTACCAGGGGACAATACATTCTAAAACTGGGTTGATATCTCATTCACTCGGAAGTAGGACTATTCGGAAGTACTGTATCTTTAAGTAAATAGGTGACTAAATAATTCAAATGTCTGTCCTTTCTGGTTTTTTGGGTGATTACAAAATATTCCAGTAAGAACGGACATAAAATTAATTTTTACCTTCGGAAGTACTGACCATGGAACATAATTAAAGATGCTGTTTTTAGCTATATTTTATAATTCATTGTTCTTTATTTCGGTTCAATTTCCATTGTATGCGGCGCAGGACTCCACGAAGGGTCTGTACCTCGCGTCCTGTCAATTCCGCCCTGCCGAGTATTCTCTGAAGCATAAGCTGGGTCTTATTCGATTTATGTTCTTTATATTCAATATCTGCAAGCACCTCTTCGATATGTTCGTATAAAAGCTCGATATCAAAATGGTCGGCAAGGTGATTTTCCCCGCCAGTGATGTCGTTCAATTCATATAAGATGACTGCAACAGCATGAGAGAGGTTCATACTGGGATAATCGGGACTTGTAGGGATGTTCACCAGGATGCTGCACAGCTCAAGCTCATCGTTCCGAAGTCCGTCGCTTTCCCTTCCGAACAGCAGCGATACGACCCCGCTTTTCCCGGTAAGTTTTTCCTTAATCTTTCGGGGAGCCAGGGCAGGCATCCTCATATGTTCGTTCTCGGTCGTCCCTGCAAGCCCGGTAGTACCTATAATGACACTTGAACCTACCAGAGCGTCTTTTAAGGAAAATTCAATCCTGGCATTCTCGATTATGTCATACGCATGCACAGCCATTACACGCGCCCGCATATCGAGTTCGCATGGATTCAAAAGGACAAGCTCACTAAAGCCGAAGTTTTTCATCACGCGAGCTACCGAGCCGACATTACCGCTATGCAGCGGCTCAACAAGAACGATGCGAAAGGTAAGGGGCAACATAGTTTCAGGCAAAATGTTTTGGCAATATCACGAATAGTTTTCCAGGAATTTGAGATTATAATGTTTGGTCAACTCTTTTAAGTTTTGTTTCATCTCGCTTTCTATGTTCTTAAATAAAACAGTCGAATTCCCCTGTTCCGACAGGGCAAGTAAAAAGCAATCTGAAAATGCAATATTATATCGGGATTTAATAGTTGCGGCTTTGAGACATAATTCGTATTCCAGGGGTTTTATATCTACGTGCGGATGATAGTAAACAAAATCATATAGTTTCTTTGCATGCTCTTCGGAGCTCGGGGGCATGTACACTTCACGATAGACTCTCTCTGCTACATAATATACTTCAGCCAGCGTCAGCGGGGTGAGAACAGCGGTAGCCTCTCCACTGTTAACCGAATCAACTATCGCTTTCGCCTGTTGATGAAAGGCACCTCGGATATTGATATATTCTATCCAGACGCCAGTATCTATTGCTATCATTTTATCCCCAGCTCATGAAGCATTTTCTTGATCTTTGCCTCGTCAACCCCACGAGATGCTTCCAGGGCCCTGTCCGCGGCATGCGGGGAGGCGCTGACAAACAATTCTGCGGGTTTTACCTCAGGCTCTGCTACCAGGATTATCTTTTTGTTCTCCTGAGAAACTTTTAGCTTATTACCCATCGTTAAGCCGAGCATCTCCCTTATTTTTTTGGGGATTACTATTTGGCCCTTGCTGGAAATTGTTACGGTTGTCATAAGAGTATGTAAGACACTAATCTTATTTATGTCTTACTATGTTTTTACATATAATAAGAGTTAAGTTCACAATGACAGTATTACAAGCATGTCCGTCTCAATAGCACTTGCAGGAAAACCGAACTGCGGAAAATCAACATTTTTTAAAGCCGCCACGTTGGCGAATGTTGAGATCGCAAATTACCCTTTCACCACCATAGATGCAAACCACGGTGTTGCATACGTAAGAACTACGTGCCCGTGCAGGGAATTAAAGCTCAACTGCGGAAATTGCAGGGATGGCGTGCGATTCGTCCCGATAGGAATGATCGATGTGGCAGGGCTTGTCCCGGACGCCCATAAAGGACGCGGGCTTGGCAATGCATTTCTTGATAATTTAAGGCAGGCAAAGGCTATAATCCATGTGATCGATGCCTCAGGCGGCACGGATATCGAGGGTGCGCCTGTGCCTGTGGGTTCGCATAACCCACTCGAAGATATAAAGTTCCTTGAGCACGAGATAACAATGTGGCTGTCCGGGATACTGAAGCGTAACTGGGAGAGGCTGTCGCGCAAAGTGCAGGCTGAAGGGTTAAAACTTGAGGAAACAATAGCAGGGCAGCTTGAGGGTGCAGGGATAACGGAAGCTCATGTAAAAACAGCGCTTACCAGGCTGAAACTTCCCCGCGATAAGCCTCATATGTGGACCGATGAGCAGATCATTGAATTATCAGATATGCTAAGGGCTGAGAGCAAACCCCTCATATTCGCAGCAAATAAAATCGATGTTGCATCGCAGGAGAACATCGAGCGGCTCTCGAAGGTCGGTGCAATACCCATAAGCGCTGCGGCAGAAGTGGCGCTGCGCCTTGCCGACAAAACCGGGGCGATAAAATACATACCAGGGGATGCCGACTTTGTGGAATCACCCAACTTATCCGGGGTGCAGAAAGAGGCGCTTGCCAAAATGCGCACCCTCATGAAGAAGTACGGGGGTACTGGCATCCAGAAATGTATTAACGAGACCGTGTTCAAGCTTCTGGATCTTATCGTGGTTTATCCTGTTGAGGATGAGAACAGGTTCACTGACAAAAAGGGGAACATGCTTCCCGATGCCTTCCTTTTGAAGAGAGGAAGCACCCCGAAAGACCTGGCATTTATGATACATACTGATATCGGTAAGGGGTTCCTGTATGCTGTGGATGCGCGCACCAAGATGAGACTTGGGGAAAAGCATGAGCTAAAGAACGGGGATATCGTGAAAATCGTGGCGGTGAAATAGGGGGATATTTAAATTTATACCCCCTTTTGACTCTTAATGTGAGATGCTGTTACTTTTTATCTTCATCCACTACTTTATATTCGGCATCAGTAACTTTTTCTTCTTTTGCCCCTTCTGTTGGTCCCTGCTGAGCCTGTTCCTGCTGCGCCTGCTGCTGTGCCTGTTGTTGCTGCGTCTGCTGGTACAGTATGGTGCTTATCGCATGCATCTCTTTCGTGAGATCCTCAATAGCAGCACGGATACTTGTCGCATCATCGCTTTTCATCGCTTCTTTTAATCTCTCAACGGCCTTCTCTGCCTTTTCTCTCTGTTCGGCGGAAACCTTATCGCCCAGTTCTTTCAGCGTCTTCTCTGTAGTATAGATCAGCGTATCAGCCTGGTTCTGGAGCTCGACTTTCTCTTTTCTCTTCTTATCTTCCTCAGCGTATCTCTCTGCATCTTTTATCCTCTTATCGATATCCTGTGTGGACATCTTCAGCGGCGCGGTTATGGTCATCTTCTGTTCTTTACCTGTTCCGAGGTCTTTCGCAGATACATGGAGTATCCCATTAGCGTCAATATCAAAGGTAACTTCTATCTGCGGAACGCCGCGCGGTGCCGGCGGTATGCCCACGAGGTTGAACCTGCCGAGTGTCACGTTATCGTATGCCATCGCCCTCTCTCCCTGGAGTACATGTATCTCCACGGTCGTCTGGCTATCTGCGGCAGTCGAGAATATCTGGCTCTTCCGCGTGGGGATAGTGGTATTTCTGGATATGAGCGGTGTCATAACATGACCGAGCGTCTCAATGCCCAGAGTGAGAGGAGTAACATCAAGCAGCAGGATATCTTTTACTTCACCCGCAAGAACGCCTGCCTGGATTGCCGCACCCATTGCCACGCATTCCATCGGGTCAACGCCTCCTTCCACTTTCTTGCCGACATAATCCTCAACGAATTTCTGGACTATGGGCATTCTGGTAGGTCCGCCGACCATAATCACTTTATCAATGTCTTTAGGCGTTAATTTTGCATCCGACATTGCCTGGCGCAAAGGACCTTTGCATCTTTCCACTACACTGCTGACTATCTCCTCAAGCTTGGCTCTGGTGAGCGTCATGGTCAGGTGCTTTGGACCCGATGCATCTGCAGTCAGGAATGGCAGGTTGATATCAGAGGTAAGGGTCGTTGAAAGCTCAATTTTCGCCTTTTCAGCAGCATCCCTTATTCTCTGCATTGCGACCTTGTCATTGCGTACATCGACACTCTGTTGCTTCCTGAACTCCTCGACGATATAATCTACCAGCTTATTGTCCATATCCGTTCCGCCAAGTTGAGTATCGCCGCTGGTGGCCTTTACTTCAAAAACGCCGCCCCCGAATTCCATTATCGTGACATCAAGCGTGCCCCCTCCGAAATCAAATACCATGATCTTCTGCTCTTTCTCCGCCTTATCTAAACCGTAAGCAAGGGATGCAGCTGTAGGTTCGTTAATTATCCTCACAACCTCCAGACCTGCGATAGTGCCGGCATCCTTGGTCGCCTGCCTCTGGTTATCATTGAAATAAGCGGGCACTGTTATGACAGCCTTCTCGACAGTATCACCCAAAAACGCCTCAGCGTCGCGCTTTATTTTTTGCAGCAAGATAGCGGAAAGCTCCTGCGGCGTATAATCTTTCCCGAATATCCTGTACTTGTAGTCTGTACCCATCTTCCTCTTAAAGGCAGTGACAGTGCCCTCAGGATTCGTGATCGCCTGTCTCTTTGCAGGTTCACCTACCAGCCGCTCGCCTGTCTTTGTAAAAGCCACGTAGCTGGGGAAGGCTTTCCCGTACTGGGTAATACCTTCAGCACTTGGAACTATAGTTGGTCTTCCTCCCAGCATTACTGCTGCGGCGGAATTGCTCGTTCCGAGATCTATACCTATGATTTTTGCCATTATTTCACCTCATTCTCTATTTTATCCTCTTTTCTTTTCGATACTCTGACTTTAGAATAAAGAATGACCTTGTTATTTAACATGTAACCCCTTGCAAACTCTTCAAGAATTGTACCGTCTTCGTACTCATCGGTAATCGTCTGCATCATTGCCTCATGCTTATAAGGGTCAAATCTTTCCCCCAGTGCCTTGATTGGAGTCAGACCGTTTTTCTCAAGAACATTTTTGAATTGCTTATGTATTAGCTCCATACCCTCAATTAATTTTTCTTTGTTTTCCGCCTTCTTTGCATTCTTCAACCCCCTTTCAAGATTCTCCATTATGTCTATCAGTTCTAATATGAGTTTCTCATTTGCGTATTTTACGAATTCTTCCTTTTCTTTCAGTGTCCTTTTCCTGACATTTTCAAACTCGGCGCTCAGGCGAAGAAAACTGTCTTTACACTCCGCATGCTGCTTTTTTGTCTCTTCCAGTTGTTTTTTTGTCTCCTCTGTCTCCTCTAATTGCTTTTTCGTATCCTCTAATTCTTTTATAAGGGTTTTTTCATGAGGATCCGGTTCTTCTATTTCCTCTGGTTCGGAAGGTTCGCTTTCTTCAACGTCAACCTTTTTTCCTTCTTTGCCTTCTTTATTGCTGACCATACGACAACACCATAATTAATTTAAAAATCAAATATTTAGACGTTAAAGGATTACTAACACCTCGCACCTGTCATACCACTTTCAAATTATTATGTTATAGCTTATCTTATTTAATGTTAGTCTTCCTCAACAGGCGGTGCCTGTATCCCATTGTAAAAGTCCGCGGTGTGCTCTGGATTGACATCCATCATGCCGGTTTCCTTCGCCATCAGGATATCATCGATTCGCATGATCATATTCGCAGCATCTGTTGCGGATTTTATTATCTGCGTCTTTACGCGCAGCGGCTCGATGACCCCTAACCGGAGCATATCCTCAGCTTTTCCTGTGAATACGTTCAATCCTGCTGTGCTGATGCCTTTGCTGTGCATGTTCCTGAGATCCACGAGTGCATCGATCGCATCAAGACCTGCATTTTCGGCGATACCTTTGGGTATCTCCTCAAGCGCATCTGCATAAGCCATAACAGCAAGCTGCTCCCTGCCTGAAAGCGTGGTGGCGTACTTCCGAAGCTTTATGGCAAGCTCAACCTCAGGTGCGCCGCCTCCGGCTACTATCTTGCCGTCCTCTATCACATCCCCGACCACGCGCAGCGCATCGTCCAGGGCGCGCTCTATCTCATCTGCCACATGCTCTGCGCCGCTGTATATCAGAATGGACACAGCCTTGGGGTTCTCGCATCCCTCGATGTAGACCATCTTGTAGTTGCCCAGACCGCGCTCTTCGACTATATCAGCCCTGCCGAGGTCTTCCTCTTCTACCCCGTCAAGTACTGAGACAACACGGGCGCCGGTCGCTTTTACGATCTTTTTGATCTCTTCATCCTTACATCTGCGTACCGCGAATACACCTCTCTTTGCAAGGCAGTGCATCCCGATATCATCTATACCTTTCTCTGTGAATATGACATTGGCTCCGCTTTTTAAGAGCGCTTCGACTTTTTCATCCACAAGCTTTGTTTCTTCAAGCCTTGCTTCCTTGAGGAGTTCCGGGGATGTTATCTGGACTTTTGAAGTGATCTGCGTTTTCTCAACCTCGATCCCCGTATCCAGCACCGCGATCCTAGCGTTCTTTACTTTTTTTGGCATGTTCTTATGTGCCCTTGCTTTATCGATCACGACCCCGTGAACGAATTTTGTATCTTTGATACTGCCGCCGCGCTGGTGGATGATATTGATATTTTCCTTCACGTTCACCCTGCCGCCATCTTTGATAGACTGCGCGGTCTTTACGCACAACTGGACGAGCGAATCCAGGGCAAGGTCTGCGCTTTTTCCTGTGAGCGCCGTCCTTGCGATATTCTCCAGCACGTCTTCTGAAGCATCGATAGCCATATCCTCAAGGATCTCAAGCGCTTTTACCGAGGCAAGGCTGTAACCTCTTGTTATGCTCGTTGGATGGACATTCTGTTCAACCAGCGTTTTCGCTTTGTTCAGGAGCTCTCCTGCAAGAACGACCGCACTCGTAGTGCCGTCGCCTGCCTTATCTTCCTGGGTGCGGGCGATTTCCACCATCATTTTTGCAGCGGGATGTTTTATGTCCATCTCCTGCAGGATGGTCGCGCCATCGTTCGTGATCACCATGTCCCCGACCGGGTTCACGAGCATCTTGTCCATGCCTTTCGGACCGAGAGTGGTCCTTACTGCATCTGCTATTGCTTTTGCTGCCGTGATGTTGAATCCGAGTGCTTCTTTTCCCTGGGTACGTGTCTTATCTTTGTCTAATATAATAATAGGCTGTCCAGATAGTTGACCTGCCATAATGAATTACCTCCGAACTTAAAGATGATTCTAAGTGTTTGTGGTTCTATAAATAATTTATCGAGATTCGGGCATTTCCGAAGCTGTGGAGCATTTTGGGCGAACAGCATATCCTCCTGTTATCCGAACCGAGGGGCAAGATTGAGAAGTGAGCGCAGGGTTGGCGAACAGTGTTCATGTTTTCATATTCATATTTTTTCCATATATTTATGGCTTAGTTCTTCTTGCAGTAATAAACTGCAAAAAAATCATCTTTATGACGAATATCAAATTTAAATCCTGATTTATGGAGCATTTCCTCTATAACCCAATCGAATGTTGAAAATTCGTCCTTAATATGCATTTCGGCTTCCTTTGCAAAATTTATCCCCATTTTTTCTTTCATGGTATCAATCCAGTTGTCGATTTTATGGTTATATTCTTCAATCGGGAATGAAAAAATGACATCACCTAAATAAAAGGTACCGCCATTCTTAAGCAACTGATAAATTCTTTTTAAAGCAATCATTTTCCAGAAGTCCGGCAAATGATGCAATGCAAGATTTGAGACAATCATATCTAAAGAGGGTCCGTTATGCTCATAGCTTAAAAAACCAGCCTGAATAAATGCGACATTACTGATCCCCATTGCCTGTGCTTTTTGTTTTGCATAAGCTATCATTGTTGATGAAACATCGATAGCATAAACGTTATTACAATACCTTGCTGCTTCAATTGCAAAATTACCCGTTCCTGTACCAATTTCAAGCAATGAGTGTTCTCTCTCCAGGCATATGGCATTAATTATATCAGTTGATTCTTTTTTAAAATCTCTAAATTTTGCCATCTGCTCGTCATATGCCTGAACATTTGAAGTATCCTGATAATCTGTACCAACTTGCACTGTTTCATTATATTGCCATTTTACATTCGACTTCATCTTTCCACCTTTTAAAGTCATGTCAAATTTCAACTTCCAGTCTTATCATCTGGACATGAATAAAACCCTCATTATCCGGCGGATAATTTTCAATGTATCTTTCCACTATCTCTCCAATAAATTCATCGCGCCGTCCTTCGGGCACCCTCTGGATATATGGAAGCCAGGTCGCACGGATCCATCCCGACAGCCCTTCCTTCCCTTTCTGGATCATATCCTTTGGTACTAATTCGACCCGTTTCGCCTTAAGCGCAACATCTTTGGGCCAGACATTGTATTCATCTTTTCCATAAAATGCCCAGGGAAAAGCAAAATCAGTAAAGTATCCATGCCATTTTTTGCTATATACAATTGTTTCCAGGACTTCCAGGATTTCGGCAGCGTTCCCCTTACCAGCCATCTGAAGCAAAACCCTCCCACCCGGCTTCAGGCTCCTTTTAATCCCCCGGAGGACTGGCAGATGGTCAATGACCCAATGAAGAGCAGTGGTAGAAAAGACAACATCAAATTCGCTAATAAAATTCATATTTCTTGCATCCACCAGTTGAAAAGCAAGATTCGGGTATATCGAAAAATTATCCCATGCGAAACTGATCATTTCTATAGAATTATCGATACCCAAAACTGAACCATCTGGTAATTTTTCCGCGATCTCAGCAGTAACCTTGCCATCGCCGCATCCGATATCCAAAACTCTCTCATTTCCCTTGAGAGCGAGTTTCAGTATAAGTTCCCGTGCCCATTTTTGTTGTTCAGCGGAACTTTTGTGGTAATCTTTTGCATTCCATTTGTACATGCTTACACCATCTCTCATTCTATCCGGCATGAAATGTTTATCACTTTCACTCCGACAGATATCCGGACATTAACGCTAATCCAGGTCTTCCCGCAATTGGGCAGCCTTCGTGAAAAAGCTGTCTGTGGAATATTGGAGCAGCAGGCTTGCAGCCATCATATTTGCAGCTAAGATCGCGGTGAATATGGCTATCTGTATGGAGGCTGCCTCAAGCGGGTCAGCACCACTGAGCAACATGCCTGTCATGACGCCCGGTATCCATACCAGGCCAAGGTTTTTCATATTATCGATCGAAGGTATCAACCCGGAGAGGAGACCCTGCCTGAGAGAGTCAGCCGCCGCAAGCCCGGGTGGCGCGCCAAGGGCAAGGTATGCTTCGATTTCCGCCCGCCTGTTCCTTATCTCGCCCCTGTACCTGTCTATAGACAGTGAACTCACGTTCATGGCATTGCCTATAAGTATACTGCCAGTAGGTACCAGGTACCTGGCTTCGAAAGGGAAAACACCAAGCAGGAAAAAGGGGATGAGCAATATCAATGATGCAACGGCTATTGAGACGATAGCTACAGGCAGTGTCTTTCCAAGCTTGCCTGATCTTGAATACGAGGTGTGCCCTGCCATGATAGCCATTACAAGAAGTACAAGGAAACTCCAGTAAAGAGGCAGCTCGAATAACAGGAGTATGACAGAAGCAAGGATCAGTACCTGTACCATCGCCCTGGCTCCGGAAATGGAAATTTCCTTCCCTATGCCGAGCCTCCGCGCATAGGCTGCGGTCAGTATAACAAGCGCAACTGATAGGGCAAGAGCAGGGACTTCAGACACGGGCTTCCTCCAGCCTGCCGTCCCTGAGCGCAAACTTTCTTCCATCTATTCTCTTTGCCTGTTCCCGGTCATGTGTGACCCAGAGCATGGTAAGGTTCCGTTCCCTGCACATGCCCAGCAGCAGCCCCTCTATTTTTTCAGCCGTAACCGCATCCAGCGAGGAAGTCGGCTCATCCAGCAGCAGCACTTCGGGCTGGTTCGCAAGCGCCCTTGCTATGCATACCCTCTGTTTTTCCCCGACCGAGAGCTGCAGGGCGTCGGCATCCAGTAAGGCTTCTGGTATGCCTGTATCCCGTGCAAGAACTCCGGTATCTGTGTAACTGCCCCACAATTTCATGCCCAAACCAATGTTATCCCGAACGCTTCCCCGGAACACGACGGGTACCTGGAATACCATGCCGATTTTTCTTCTTAATTCCAGGGGGTTATAATCCCTGGTATCTTTGCCATTGAGCAGGATAATACCCGAATCGGGCTCCGACAGCCTGTTAATCAGCCGCAGAAGCGTGGATTTCCCGGAGCCTGAGGGACCCATAACCGTGATAAGTTCTCCACTATGCACTTCCAGGTCGAGGCTGGATATGACCTGCGTCCTGACCTTGCCATTGTTTATCTTGCGTAAGATTGATTTGGACACATTTTTTAGCTCAAGATGGAGTGGAGTCATCAAATAATATAAAACAGGTTGTTCGGATATAAATAATGTCATCCAGGGTTCTGTCCGGTCTTCGGTGGATAGGAGATATACCCTGCTTCCTCGGTGTACGGTTTCCGTCTTTCAATTTTTTTATGTGATATTTATAATATCTTTATGGGAGTTGTACCGTCATAAGTCTCATGCTC
>NZ_FZMP01000230.1 GCF_900196725.1 Candidatus Methanoperedens nitratireducens
AAGTGTTTGCCAGTGCTGCGTGTAATAAATCAAGATCATAATCGAATCCTGATAGAATTATCCCATTTGGCGTTATACCGAGGGCACGATCTATGAATGTATCAATGGTTTTGAGTGACCGAAAGTATCTATCTGTTTTTACGGTCAAATTATCACCAGATATACAGTTCGGTTGATGTATTCTTTGGGGCAGTCAACTTTTGCGCTATTACCGAATTTCGTTACTTTACGAATGAAGAATCCTTCGATTCCATCAATCTCAATATGATTTTGGGCTTGAATTGCAACTTCTTTCATTGGATATACTATGGATATCCAGAGATATAAATATTTCTATTGAAGAACGGAAAAGCTCAAAAATTCTATACTTATAAAATTATTTTACATCCTTTCGGAGATACTGGGAATTCAGTTAAATATATGTAGAATGATTGTAATTCATCTCTATAAGTTAGGGTGAGGATATGACAGAAGACAACGTGGTATATATCGGAAACAAACCTGTGATGAACTATGTTCTCGCAGTCGTTACGCAGTTCAACAGCGGTGCATCGGAAGTCACTATCAAAGCAAGAGGAAGGGCAATATCAAGAGCTGTAGATGTTGCAGAAGTGACAAAGAACAGATTTATGATGGATTCTAAAGTAAAAGATATAAAAATCGCTACAGAAAGGATTGCTTCGGAAAGAGGAGAATCCAATATCTCTACTATGGAAATTGTGATGATCAAATAATTCTATTAAAATATAATATTTAAATGTGATAGATTCGCTCTTCAAAATCACAAATTATTTAAGGCAGCAGGGTTAATTATTTATAGCCCAAAAAACGGGTAAAAATGGGGTCTGCACAGGATAGGAAAACATCTATAATGAGACAGCGAGGTAGTAACGAATGTTATTTATCAACGGGAGCGTAAGCTCTTTATTGATTTCAAAATATGCATTGTTTTTAATTATGGTGTTCTTTTTATCGGTAAGCACAGCCTCTGCCCAGGAGGATGTGTCCTGTTACCATTGTCACACACAGGTAGTCAATGAGTTCAGAAATAATACGCACTACCAGATGGGCTTTAACTGCGCTGATTGTCATGGAGGGAGAGAAGAGACAAACGCATCTGTTATATCTGCCAATGTGATGTCAGGGAATTTTATCGGTAAACCCTCAAGAGACAATATAACCAGCATCTGCTCAAAATGCCATGTACAGGAAGCAAAGGACTATAAGCAGAGCATCCACTGGGAACAAATTGAAAAAGGTCATCCAGAGGCTGCAACGTGCACAGATTGTCACGGGATACATGAAATACGTACGATAAAAGACCCGCAATCATTATCAAATCACCAGAACAGCCCGGCTACATGCGCAAAGTGCCATTCCAACAAAGAAATGATGAGCGCCTGGTACTACGGTATTAAAACAGACAGGCTTGATACATATAAAGAATCGTTCCACTGGAAAGCATTAAGGAACGGGTATAACGTAGTCGCGACATGTGCAGATTGCCACAACAACCACATCACCAAGTCCCACACAGACCCCACTTCAAGTACCTACCCGGAGAACCTTCCGAAGACCTGCGGCAAGACGAACTGCCATCCCGGGGTCAAATTCGATGCAGATATCGCTCTTGGTCTCGTCCACGATAAGGAGTCACTGCATAAAGGTGAGCTTGTGTTCAATAAAACAGATATGGACCCGCAGTTGAAAACATACTACCTCGGTCCATTTGACCTTGCCTACTGGATAGCTTTGTTTTTCAAGATATTGACTACAGGAGTTATAAGCGTCTTTGCAGGCATGGTGATCCTTGATTTCCTCTCAAGATTCAAGCTTCAAAAGAGGTGGTAAGCGTTGGCTAAGATAAATGTACTGGAAGTGTCGGATACTAAAAGGCCAAAGGTAGATACTACTATGAGCGAAGTTTATTTTAAAAGGTTCACATTCAATCAACTTGTAGAGCACTGGGTAATGATCGGAAGTTTCATGCTTCTTGTTATTACAGGCATGCCTGTTAAATTCCCTGATGCCTGGTGGTCTCCTGTCATCATTAACCTCGTTGGCGGTTTTGAGATGAGAACGCAGATACACCACGCAGCAGGCATCACGATGGTTCTTCTCGGGGTATATCACGTTACCTACCATATCTTCGTCGATAAAGAGTCACTGCTTGAACGGAAAGTGTGGCCGACATTAAAAGATGCAAAGGATTTCTGGCAAACGGTACTCTTTTATTTTGGAAAAGCAGAGCACCCGAAATACGGAAGGTATAGCTGGAAAGAAAAATTCGATTACTGGGGCGCTTTCTGGGGAATGGTGATGCTATGCGTTACAGGACTCATAATGATGTTCCCTTTTGTTGCGATGGATTACATACCATATGCATACGTTCATCTTTCGACGATTATCCATACGGATGAGGCGCTGCTTGCGACCCTGTTCATTTTCATAGTCCACTGGTGGAATGTTCATTACAGCCCTGAAGTATTCCCGATGTCAAAAGCCTGGCTTACCGGCAACCTGTCGGAGAAGCAGATGAAGCATGAGCATCCGCTTGAATATGAAGAAATTATGAAACAGATGCAAAAGGGCGAAAATACCCCACCAAAAGCCTGATCTTATTTCCTTGCAAGATGGTGCATCTGAGGGTAGTAGCAAATTCTTAAATATCTCGCTGAGTATTTTAAAATGAAAATTGAGACTCGATTGAGATGAACAAGTATGCACTATATGAAACGTGATCACTGGGCTGGTAAACCGATATCCCCTATATCCATTGCCAGGGGCATGACCATAACACAATTAGTGGATGATGTTTTTGACGGCATGGGATATAACGCGAAGAGGTTGGCTGAAGCCTGTCATCTTTTCAAGACCATGATCGATGATAACTCGACCGTTTGCCTGACGCTTGCTGGCGCGATGTCTCCTGTGGGGCTGGGCGGCGGTATAATCAAGATGATCGAGAACGGCTTTATCGACTGGATAGTCACGACCGGCGCAAATACCTATCACGATATGCATTTTGCATACGGGTTGCCGGTGCACCAGGGGGATTTCACAGCAGATGATAATGAACTGGCTGAAAACGATGTTGTAAGGATATATGATGTATTTATCGATATGGAGCGCACCCTTATAGCGCAGGATAAGATAATCCAGACGCTTACCAGGAAAGCAATTGAAAAAAACCAGCTGCCTGAGAAGTATTCAACTGCCTGTTACTATAAAATGCTGGGAAATGGAGTGCTTGAAACATCAAAACATCCTGAGCGCTCTTTCATCGCATCGGCTGCAAAACATGATGTCCCGGTTTTCGTGCCTGCGTTTGCAGACTCATCCGTAGGTATGGGTACGAGCTATCTTCCCATAATAGCATGTGCAAAATCCGGCTCAAAAAAACTTGCGTCTCAGGATTTCGTTGATCCGAGCCCCACAATGGATGCTCTTGAAAGCGCAGCCATCGTGCATCACAGCATGATAAATAACGTGCCGCGCGGTGTTCTTGAGGTCGGCGGAGGCGTACCAAAGAACTTCCTGCAGCAGACTGCGCCTATGATCTCGCAGATACTGGGCATTGAATGCCCGGGCGAGAACTATGTTATCCAGGTGACTGTAGACCGCCCGGATTCGGGAGGACTCTCAGGCGCTACGATAAACGAAGGCAAATCATGGGGAAAAATCCCGAAAGCAGGCGAGGGGAACGTTGTACCGTATCTTGATTCAACTGTGGGGGTTCCCATTATCTTCGCGTATGCTCTTGAGAACTGCAAGCCGAGAAAGCCTAAGAGGTTTGGCAGGATACTGCCTGATATAACACAGGAACTGGTTGAAGCTGCGATAACGAAAGTTGAAAAATGAACACAAAACAGGTAAATCGAGGTGGATTATTGATAAAAAAATTGCTTATTTTCTAATTCTATCCGCCGTTGTTATAATCTCTGGATGCTTTGAGCAATCAAATATCAATAAAAACCAGGTTGAATCGACAGATATCAATACAAGCCAGGCGAAACCAACAGATAAGAATACAAGCCAGGGGGTAATTAGCAATGCAAACCGCCTTTACGATGATTATAAATGGAAACTTGACCTGGTGACAGAAATTCAGAAGCGTACAGATGCCCTTGGGACTGCGGCGACTAAAGAAATGTATATTGAATGGAAGCTTAGAAATAATGAAGCTATAGAAGCTGGAGAGAGACTCTCGACATACATAACCGAACAAAGAAATGTACTGGACCAATACTGGACATCAGACGTACTTGTTTTAATCCTTAACTCCGCTGATTTTAAGTAATATGTAATTTACCCAACTTTACCCCTGCTTATAGGACAACAATAATCAAAAATGCGTTTTTTATGGATGCATAGGCTGTTTTTTGTTTTAATCTCCAGAAATCAATTTTAATGGTTGTTGTCATATAACTATGACAACAAAAATTTATGTAAGTATCGAATAATAGCAAGAAACGCACA
>NZ_FZMP01000038.1 GCF_900196725.1 Candidatus Methanoperedens nitratireducens
AACTCTATTTATGCGACTTAGCTTAATTTTTCAACGTATTCAGGATCAACACTGCCAATTTTGATACATTTTCTGATCCCTCTTCTAACATGCCAGTATCTTTTGAACAATTCTACATAGTATAGCTCGAAGGGTGCTTGCATTGTGGTAACATTAAGAAGCAAGCTGCAAAAAAGGAAAATTATCCATGCTATCTTGTTATCTTTTTTTCAATTTCTACTTCTTTTTGCACCTTCTCAATTTCTTTTTTAATCTCTTTATCTCTTATCAATGTACCAAGTTGTTGATGCTTCTCGGAAAGAATAGCATTTCCAACATTTTTTAGAAAATGATACTGACAGTATTGATGAGGAACACCAGGAAATACTTCTGCTACAGATTCGATGATGGACTTCTGCATATCACTGACTACGGCAAGTGGTTGTCCAAAATTGTCGCTTATATACTGTACCAGTGGTTTGACATCATCTGTATCATTACCGGTTAAAGCTGAATATAATATAGTATCACTTATATTATCTCGGAAAATATACAGTGTTTTCGTTCTAACAGAGACTGTACCGTCTATTTGCAGGACATATCCACCTTGTTTAGCCAACCCTTGCCGAATTTCCTTAATTTTTTCTTTTTGATAACCAGATATTAAGGCAAGGTATTTGTCTGAATGTTTTGATACCGTAGCTCTGTTCGTATGAATTCCATATTCTTGAAGATCCTCTAGCACTTCGTCTATTGTTTTATGTTCTTCAAATCGGAGTCCTCCTTCATGTGCTACAACATCAATACCAAAATTCATACTTGGTAGAGCAAGTCCTTTATATTCTGCGGAATGAAAGGACATTGAATTACCTTTGCATCCCTTATTCCTGCATTTCAAAACCCTTTCCCAACAGACTAATTTTCCGTTTAGTGTAGTTATTGTTTTTTCATTGGTGTTATAATTTTTTACAAGTCTACTTCCACATAGTGGACATTCCTTGAATTCTGGTTGAAACATTATACTCATGAAACCAGAATACATCATAATTGTATTTAAAGAGGCTGATTGTTAATCAATAGTTAAGAAGATAAGCGCAGCGAACTACGGCGGCGCTCTGGGTCCGTACAAGTTCAACCTGCATGCGCAGCTTTAAATCAGGAAAGCTCGGATTTTGAAGTCTGAAACAACGAACTGATACGAACTCAAGACTAACTCGCTGTAAAAAGTTCGTTTATAGTTCGTTGTTCTTATAGCAATTTTTATCAGTAGTTAAACTCATAACCGTTTATCAATAGTTTTGCCGCTTCCGGTCATCCCAAACCGATCATTGACGTGTTCCTCTGGACAGAGGAAGGATGGCTATCGGGATTATTGCTTTTACTCCTGGGCTGCTCAGTATAACACTTGTCCCGATTCAGGTACGATAGAGGCGATATTTGTTAGATAAAGACTCTATTGTAACTCGGTATAAGGATGTAGAAGATAGAAGTCTATGGCTCCCGACCTGCGAACAAAAGGATTAACATAATTAGAGATATACTTCTATTGTATGATGTTGTATAGAACACTGGCTGTTATGGCGCTTGCAATGTGGCCTTTGATTCCCATCTTCTTTATCCCATTGCATCTAAAGACTGGGTTCTGGCGGAAAGTTGGGCTTCTCACATATCCAATATTGCTCGTTCCGTGGTTCATTGCTGCATATCTTATTGTTGCGTACCAATCATTGCTGCTTGGGAATATGTTTATATTTCCGGTATTTCTGCGCATCGTGGGGTGGGTATCCCTTATAGCAGGGCTTCTGCTCCATACGTGGACAGCAAAGCTTCTTGGATTAAAAGGTCTAATAGGATATGCTGAAATCCGGCCAGCAGGGGAATACAAGTATAAACTTATAACCTCAGGGCCCTTCTCTGTCGTAAGGCATCCTACTTATCTGGCGCATACCCTGTTATTGCTTGGAGTATTTCTTTTAACAGGTTATCCTGGCACAGGACTTCTTGTTATTCTGGATTTTCTTGTCTCCTATTTTGTTATTACAAAGCTTGAGGAAAGAGAACTCAATCAAAGGTTTGGGGAAAAGTACCGGGAATATAAGAGAGAAGTGCCACGATTCTTTCCCGGATTCAGGCTTTAGTTCCTTACAGTCATCACGGGAATTTTCCTCTTAATGTTAATTATGAAAAAAATTCGGTATTAATTTAAAAACTTTGAAGTAAACATAAAGTTTATTTGCATTTTATAAATCGCAAGCTACTTAAGAGATAATAATACTTTACATCGATTGTAAAGATAAATGAAGGGATGGTTATTGTGATAACAGAAAAATTTGCGATATTTGTATTTGTATTGATGTTTTTTCCAGTATATGCCATGGGTAGCAATCTTTCTTACGACTTAAATACTTCAAATTTACCGATACATGATAATTCTATCAATACCCCAATTAATCATACACACTCTAATACAACTGAAAATTCCTCAAATCTATCGGCACATGTTCATGCAGACCAGACTTTAACCGCCACTTTTATACAGAACAATACTGCCGAGGGAGTAACAGTAGCTCTTGAGGATTATAAGAAAAATAATCCTTCAACCACTCCTCTTCCAGGTTTATCAATCAGATTTTTTAAAATAAATACACAGAACATATCCTACAAATCCATCATCGTTAATGTAGCCTACTGTGAGATGGAGCTAAACGGTACAGATGAGGGACATCTGGCTGTTTTCAGGTATGAAACCAATAGTTCGACATGGACAATGCTGCCCACGGAAGTAAACAGGGAAGATAATACTTTGAGAGCGTCTATGGACTCCTTATCTCTATTCGCGGTTTCTTCGCACTCTGAAAATACCACTGCCCATACCCATAATGATACATCCCGAATGGAGGATAGTATTCCCCATAACTGCACGGAGATGAACGACAGGTCTTTATCTGCCTCTTTCATAGCACCTGAAAAGGTTGAAATTACTCTTGAGGTGGAAAGCGAAAATAGCTCCGATTCTTCATTACCCGGATATCCAATCAAATTTTTCAGGATAGGCGCCAGAAACTTATCTTACAGTAGAGTGGACGTAGAAGTGGTTTACAGCGATGCGGTATTAAACGGAACGAATGAGAGTAACCTTTCAATCTCCCATTATACTAATTCAACATGGGTAATGATTCCCACAGAAATACTTGAAGACAAAAATACATTGAAGGCTTCTGTTGAATCCTTATCTCTATTTGCAATTTCTACTACTTCAGGAACGGGCACAGGCATGAGCATGGGTACGATATCCGACTGTCTGAGATGCCACGGGAGCAGCAATACGGCATCTGACGGGGGCGTGATGGAAGAAATGGGAGGGATGGGAGGGATGGGAGAGAGCGTTCCGAAAGTAGATATATCCATTATGAATCTGAGCATCCATTCAAACCTGAACAATGCAAGCTCTAACCTCAATCAGGCATGCTGGGCATGCCATTCTAACTCAACCACGCCTCCAACCAGACATCCTCCGATGCACAGGGCATCAGCCCTTGACTGTTCTGCCTGCCATTTAAGCGGCATAGGCAAATTCAGTCCTCCGAGAACAACAGAGCATACCACCCATGCCGTCAATATCACAGTGAACGCTACATGCCAGCTCTGCCACGGCAAATCAGAGATGGTCAACCTCAATGGTAGTACTGTGAATTCAACAATATCTCATTACGGCAAGAACAGGATAGACCTGGTTGATTTAAACAAGACCGGTACTAACTGCTCTTACTGCCATCAGAATCCGGCTTCTGAGTTTTCGGATGTTTTCAACAATGCATCAAGAATTAACATAACGCATAACGGAAATCTAAACTGCTCATCATGTCACGGCACAGGCAGGCTTCATGATTCAAATCTAATGAACATGGAGGGCTATAAGTTGTCAGATTGTACACAGTGCCATGGCACAGGCGGCTTTGCTCTTAATAAAGTGAGTGAATCCGCCATTAACCAGAGTATCCACGCGAATCTTAACTCTGCTGATATCAGCCTGAACAGGGCATGCTGGACCTGCCATTCAAACCTGACTGCTGCTCCGCAGGCACATCCTGATATAGCTGAACCGCCAAATGCCTGCTCTACCTGTCACATCGATGAAAATCTTAACCTTACAAAAAAACTAAAACCGAATCATTTAACACAGCATATTCCCCAGGGCAGCCAGATAAAAGTGCCGGTAGCCTGCACATTTTGCCATAGCAATGATGCGATAGCTTCAGGGAAAACAATAAATTCAACAGTATCTCATTACGGCGAATACCCCGGGGTGGAGACGAAAGATTGTGTAAGCTGTCATCTGAATGAGGACATCGGAAGAAGATGGGGAAGCCCCCCTGATCCAAGAGATACAATCTCACTTGCCAGAGTTGAAAAGAAGCTGGTTTCAGATGAAATCTGGAGACTTAATCAGAACTACAGCATAGCTGTAAGCGGGATAGATAAAGAGGGTCAGTCAGCCTGGCTTGAACTGTATTACAACGGGAAATTAATACGGAAAGACCTGGTTCCTGAAGGCGGAAGCTTCAAATACGATGCAAAAATCGAACAGAGCAGTTTCAATAAGACATTCATAGACCTCAGAATAGCCGATATTTTCTATGGCGGTAATGTGAGCTTAATATCATTTAGTGGTATCGTCCCCAGGCGTACACATACTGAAACAAGCAGTATCCAGTGCTATGCCTGCCATGTTAAAGATTATCGCCCCGATAAACCTGATGGGTACAGGTATTTCGTGCTTAAAAAAGAGAACCAGAATGTAACCTTAAATAAACTGGATATTGATTTTACATCCACGGATAAAAAAGCAATGTCCTCCAACGAATCCTGGGACCTCGGCAGCGGATATGAACTCTCGATTAAAGATTTCAGCCCGAACAGGGATTATGTATGGCTCGTTCTTGCAAAAGACGGCAATATAGTTAAAGAAGATTTTGTCAGGGAAGGGGAATATTTCACATACAATGCAACATTAAATGGCATCGATATCACGATGTTTCGCCTGAAAATCGCCAACTTGTTCGTGAAAGGATGAATAGTGATGAAGGAGGTTAGAAAATATCTGCTTTTTATTGTTTTTGCTATCCAGATGATTAATTTATCATATGCTGCTGACAATACCGATCCTGATATAATGGTTATTATTGAGGATGCACTGCATATCTCAAGTGAGACTGGTGTGATTGGGCAAAATGATACTATCGGCAATTACACAGGTTCTGAATTAAGCCCTGGTCAATATATAAAAATCGGTGAAGCTCCGGAAACATTTCATGAATTGACCCTGACCAACGGAAGTTTCAGCCCTGAATGTACAAGTTGCCATAGACTTGGTGGAATTGCTGTAAAACAGATAGACGTTAATGATTTTAAAAAGGGCATTCACGCAAATCTAAACAATGGAACAAATAGCATAGGGGTAACCGACCCTGTCAATAAGGCATGCTGGGCATGCCACGGCAATGGTACCCAGCCTCTGACACATCCAGAAGAATACCTTTCACCGAGGTCATGCGCTTCGTGCCATTCATTCAGCATTACCTATAATGCTCCAGAAGTGAGAGGGCATACAAAAGCCGGAGAAAATCTAACTGTAAAAATAAGCTGTGAGAGTTGTCATGGCAACAGTCTCGTGAAAATTGGATTAAATAATACCAGGGCTAATGTTTCACATTATGGTAAAAACATAATATACAACTCGACAGATTGTCTCTCATGCCATGGAGATTCAATCAATGCTACTAAATGGGGAAACGCACCTCAGGTGTATTCCCACGCCAGGAATGGTTCATGTACGGACTGCCACAGCACTGGAATGGTCAAAAAGCTCCATGATGCAAACCTGACAGTTCCCGCTGAAAGAACATGCATCAAATGCCACACATCGGAGAATGCAGTACAAAAATACGGGGCAGTAGACGTCATTCGCACTCATTACCCTGGCGCGCCTGAGGGTAAGGCAAACACAACGTTTGTAAATGCCAGTTTTACATGCCCGCTGTGCCATAATGCAGCTAACACCACGCTCCATAATCGTTCTCTTACTAAAAATCTCTTATATAAGAGCAATAATATGAGCAGTATTTCACAGAGTAACGCATCACAGAGCTTATGCTATAAATGTCATGATGCCGAAGGAAGCTTTCCCTACAGGCCCGACGTCCAGATTCCACGCCTTATCCATGGCAACCAGAGTGAGCACATCCCAATGGGAATGAAGATAAACTGCGAGACATGCCATGATTCCAGCAGGGTGAGCAGGTTCCATAAGCCCTCAGTCGCATGGGATAGACCTGTTGGAAGAATAGTAGATAGTAAAAGTGCCCGGTGTACAGACTGCCATAATACCCATATAGAACAGACCATCCCAAACGTTACCTGCTCAACATGCCATGCTGATTATGATGCCTCTCACTACAGCAGCCTGTTAATAGAAATGATTAACAAGACTCTTACCTGCGGTGCCTGCCATAACGAGATAAAAACTCAGTTCCACAATCTGACAGGACCTAACAGAGATCCTCCAGAACCAGTAATAAAAACAAAGGATGTAAGAATTTTATCATGTGATTCATGCCACAATGCTACAGGAAAAGAGAAATTCCATTTCAGCGAATTCCCGACAGGAACCATCCAATCGCCTGGCTGGTATAACTGGAGTAATGGCAGCAGAGTAAACAAGTGTTCAGATTGCCATGTGAAATATGGCGGAGAAGCGCCGTTTAACGCCACTAATCTAACAAATCCGCAACACAGGGTTGCGACAAACTGCACTCTCTGCCACGGTGGAGATACTCCCATCGCCCTGCATGTACTGCAAAGATCAAACACAACGCCATATGTCAGAGATATAATCCTGATTCCTCAGAAAACTTACGCTGGTAAAAACATTTCTTTAAGTGCCCTGGCAATTTCAGGATGGGATGCGAATATCACAAACGTAGAGTATTTTATTGATATGGTAGATACTGGAGGAAAGGGCAGGAACATGACTCTTGGGAAAGAGCTTGCTGGAGGCCAGGTAAGGGAGGCTTTTGCAGATATAGATACTTCTGGCCTGAAGGAGGGCACACATACAATATCTGTGCATGCACAGGATTCAAAAGGCAGGTGGGGAGATATGCAGCCCGTCCCACTCGTGATAAACAAAGCGATGAGCAGCTGGCATTTATTCAAACATCAGGAGTTGATATTCCTGATTACAGGTACATTAACATTAATTTATATATGTAGAAAAATCAAATGATCTTTATGGATACAGGGAATATATTCTTATTGATAGGACTCTTTGCAGTTTTTGCTTCATTATTTCTGTGCAGGTACAATAAGTATATCCTGTATATGCTCATCTGCGCGTTCATCTCTGTTTCTATGGCTGTTTTACTGCTTTTCTATTATTTTACCTCATCGAATTTCAATATAAATTATGTGTACATGTACAGCGGAGATCTTCCTTTTTTATATAGGGCTGCTGCCCTTTGGGCCGGAAAGGAGGGGATTCATCTTCTCCTTGCATGGGCAGCAATGCTGTGTATTTTAATATTCTATATAAATAATAAAGATAATTCCGGATTTGCAAAGAGAACACTATACGTAGCAATATTTATAGAAATACTACTGCTGATAATCTTACTCATGGATTCGCCTTTTAGACCCACACCTGGAGCATCGGATGCAGGCGTTCTATCAGGACACGGTCTGAGCCCGAAGTTCATCAACCCATGGCTTCTCATCCACCCGCCACTGGTTGTCATGGCATATGCTGCAGGTATTATTCTTTTCGCTGCAGCAGTGACCTATCTTTACTCAGGTGAGAAGGAATGGGCCGGTACTGCAAGGTCGTGGGGACGAATCTCCTGGCTTATGCTATCCCTTTCAATGGCAACCGGAGGCGTATGGGCATATGAAATAGTTGAATGGAACGGCTTCTGGAGATGGGATTCTGTTCAATCAGGCGCTCTTGTGATATGGCTTATCCTGACTGCGGCGCTTCATGCGATTGTCAGGCACCAGCGCAGCAGCAAGGAGTATGGTACAACTGCTCCGTTGCTATCAGTATCGGTATTTATCCTGAGTATTTATGTAATGTTCTTCACAAGAAAAGGAGTGCGTGGATCTGAACATAATTTTCTGGGCAGCAGTACATGGTACATACTGCTTGCTGCTATGTTCCTGGCTATGATCATAATTTTATTTTTGACCCTGAGGAAAAAACCTTCTGAACCGGGCAGTAAAATCACATTAAAATCACTGCAATCTCTTCGCATCTCGTTCCATGCCACTATTCTGCTGCTGTGCTTACTGGCCTTCGTTCCTTTCTGGGGCATAACCCATTCCATTACCTCTGAAGAGATATATGGTGATTCTATCCCCATACCGCAGGATGCATATAACCTGTGGAGTTTCCCTATAATATTTATGCTGACAGCGCTGACAGGGTATTGCCTTCTGCAGGGAATTATAAAACCAAAAGGTCTCCTGTTTGTAATATTTACAGTGGCCATGATAGGCGCAGTGGTCTCGCTCCTTTTCAGAACTCCCACTCTGCTAAGTCCTGTTTCTGAGTTCTATCAACAGTCCACGCTTCTTGTACGGTCTATAGGATCTATACCTGTAATCTCTTATGTATCAGTATCCCTTTTTATGGCCGTGGGAACGATTTTCAGATTTGTTCGCAGTAAAAATATGTTTTCGCACAGCAACATGGGCATAGTATTGATACATGCAGGGTTTATTTTTATCGTACTTGGCGCAACCGTATCCACTTCTTTTAGTTCTGTCGTATCTTTAAATTATAATCCTGCAGAGTTAAACATTCCAAAGAGCATAGATACAGTATGGGGCGCTGCAGTAACAAACGTCACTACTGCTGTAAAATCCCATAATGAGTCAGAACAGATAGTGGATTTAAATATATATAAGAATGAAAAATTGCATGGATCGGGCACAATCAGCTTAACAAAGAGTGACCGATCTGGATATTTTCATAAACTTTTAATCCATAGAACCGCATTAACAGATATTCTGATACATTTTACTTCGGATGCAATGGATCCATCCTCAATAAAACTGAGTATAAAAGTAAACCCGCTGATAAATATTCTCTGGGGAGGCATTATATTACTGATCAGTGGGATTATTATTCTGACAAAACCGAAATTTTAGAGATTCTGGTAATTTTTTATTAATTTACTGATGTTCACATAGCACTATAATAGCGCTGTAAATACTACCTGTAGATTCTAGATAAATACTTAAGTATAAAACAGTAGTATATCTAAGTAATCTATACATAATGAAGATAAGTGGTGGTTAGAATTAAAAAGAAAGTTATTGAAAAAGCCGTTATCTGCTTTTTGTTATTGATAGTAATTATAACGCTCAGTGTATCTGCCCGACCTGATGCGGAAGTATTATCAAAAAAATCGCCTAATGCATCTTCGTTACATAATATAAAGATACCATTATCCAACTTACAGACATCATCATCTAATGGACAATCATCTAATGTACAACAATCCTTTAATGGGCAAACGACTTCATCGTCTAATGTGCAGTCATCTAACGTGCAGTCATCTAACGTGCAGTCATC
>NZ_FZMP01000029.1 GCF_900196725.1 Candidatus Methanoperedens nitratireducens
ATACGAACTCACGCAACCGGAGTTCGTTGTGAGTTAGTATTAGTTCGTTGTTGATGCATATTTTGTCATACTTTTTCATATTCATTTATGAACCGCATTCATAGTTGACTCAGTGGCTATTTGTTTCTGAAGCCACAGAGGCTCAGAGGCATAGAGACCGTCGCGAAGAACTTAAACACTTATATTCTCTCAAGTTTCTCTTGTATCCCCTCGTAAAACTCGCACCATTCCTCGAATTCATAAGCTGAGTTCCACGGCATGCCAGCCCTGAATTCCCTGACGAGGTTAAAGTATTCCTCCGGGAACCAGGGCGCTTTGAAGTCGAACTGGTCAAAGTCACCCCAATCCTCAAGCGTATTGAGCGGTTTCAGTCCGTTTTTAAGCGCAGTATAATAAAGTTTAGTGCGCGGGTAAGGTGTAAAGAACGACAGCAGAATATCCATGTGCGCGAGCCTCCTGCGCTCTCCGTATGCGCATATTATTTTATGTATCTCGTTAAGTGTACTTTTGACCTCTTTCTTTACGTCCACACCCGGAATCCC
Source organism: Candidatus Methanoperedens nitratireducens (assembly GCF_900196725.1). Taxonomy (GTDB): domain Archaea; phylum Halobacteriota; class Methanosarcinia; order Methanosarcinales; family Methanoperedenaceae; genus Methanoperedens; species Methanoperedens nitroreducens_A. Next base: position 543 of record NZ_FZMP01000029.1, read on the forward strand.
GACCATGAACGAGCCGCGAACATCAATATCATGTTTTATGCACTTATCGATGCAGTTTTTAATATGGCTCACTCTGGCGCCTTTATTCATGGCATCAAGCGCATCCTGGTACCCGCTCTCAAAGCCGATGAATATCTCATGCACGCCTGCTTTACGGATAAGAGCCCATGTCTTATCATCAATGCGTGCAAGGTGCTCCATCCTCCCGTTGACGCTGGTGAAGCGGATTCCCATGTCTTTCTTAACCAGAAGCTCGCATAATTCTTTCACACGCCTGATGTTCAGGAAGAAATCGCTGTCGCGTATCATGAACGTGTCGATATTGTAAGTCTTTGCGAGATGTTCAAGCTCAGAAACTACAGTTCCAGGTAAAAGTCCTGACCAGTGCCTGCCGCAAAACAGGGGTTCGGAGCAGAAATCGCAGCGTGCGGCACAACCCTGGCTGATGTAATAATCTATACAGCGGTTGCCAAACTTATAACCCTTGATATGCTTTTCCACATCGACCATATCATAGGGGATAGGCGGGAAAATATTGAGGTCTTTAAATTCGCGGTCAGGGTTGTTTATGATACGGTTGCCGTCTTTATGGGATACACCGGGAATTCCTTTGAGGGATTTTTTATCCCTCAGGCTTTCCACGACCTCCTTAAAAGTAAGCTCGCCCTGACCTCTGATAACGATATCGATGTTCGGGTTTTCCAGCGTCTGCACAGGTTCTGTTGATGGATGGTACCCGCCCCAGATAACAGGCAGTTCCGGGCATCGTTCCTTCACAGCAGCGCAAACATTAATCCCGTCACGGATCTGGTAGCAGGTCATGCTGCTGACTGCAAGGCAGAGTGCGTTCTCGCAGCCGGAAAGTATCAGGTCTTTATAGTCGCTGTCAACTACGGCATTGAATATTTTAACATTGAAATCATCCCTGACCATCCTTGCAAGAGCGAGAAGCGAGAGCGGCACATTGATAAGAGGGACCTGGAGGGACGTTGTTTTCTTATTCTGGATAGCAACTGGATGTTTTACTGGCATCGGGTTGAACAGGATAATGTTATTCTTCTCTGTTTGCGCTGTCATAGTATCTAATTCTTATACTGTCTTTTCAATATATATGATGGGATAAACATTTTGTTGTTCTACCTAACATTGCAAAATTTTAAATAATTGTAAATAATACCTGCCCTCTTATGGCACGCTACGATGTAGATATCTTCAACAGGTGCATTGAAGTTGACCTGCATGGTTATTCCCGCAGGACCGCCTGCATGGTAGCGCGGGAGAAAATCAAAGAGGCTTACGAGCATGGGTTCAGGTATGTCAGGTTAATACACGGCGCAGCGAATGTGCAGCATAAGGAAGATGGGGGAAGCATCAAATTCGCATTGCGCACTATGTTAAAAAGCGGTGAACTTGCCAGGTGGGCGGAGGAGAGGGATTCAAAGAATCACAAAATAAGTGACGGGTCTATAGTTTTTTCGCTCAGGAAAAACCCGTCTCCCGTGGATGGAGAGTGGAAAGATATGCCCATTGATGAATATTAAGAGCCGGGTAGCTGCTAAGCAGAATATAATCAAGACCACTGAGGATGCAAATGGAAAAGACAAAGAACAATGCGGTCAATACTGATTATCAGTATAACAATCCATTAACCCATGTTTAACGAAGACGAATTCGAAAAAAAGATATCCCTGAGATTCATACAGACGCTGAACAGGCATCTTCCAAAGAAAAGAATAACACTTAAACAGCTTCTTCAGGAAGACAAGCCAGGCATAGAGAACCTGGATGGTTCCATCCATTCATTCGATAAAAAAGAACTTGAGAGACTTGCCTCAATTATACCGGAATGGGAACAGGATAAACTCAGGCTTCCCATATACCTTGAGATGAGTTCCTCGATGGAAAGAGGCTCTATCAGGATTTCAGGCAGGAGCGAATGCGCGGCAATAAGCAGGATATCAGGAAAAGAAACGCCGGAGAAGAGAGTTGAATCAATGATTATCTACTATCCGCATCTTTTGAAGATACGAAAAGAGCTTCCCACAACTACACAATACATGTTCACAACCGGCTAAAAAATCCGATTTATACGTTTCTTTTTTATTATTATGGCGCTCGTTATCTTTATATATTCTAAGAAATATCTGGCGCCAGATCAAAATTATGCTCTTTCCATTTCCCATTGGCAGACATCTTAATATACAGCACAGGCTCATCGCCTTTACCGACCATCGGGAAACACATGCCTGTGGCAGTACGTGCGCCGGGGAATACCTTATAATAAACATCTGTATCGCATAACCCGTTCAATTCTTTGGTATTATACAGCCCGCCATACCTCTCAAGCTGTCTTCCATCCCTGGTGACTACGGCTTTACCCATCATCTCAAAATCTATACGCTCGCTGTGATTGTTCCTCATTTCCAGACTGACAAAAAGGCAGGGGTCCCTTTTATCGATCGATACCTGGATACAATCTTTAAGATATTTGACCTCTGTTACCTGAAGTTCATATGCTGGCGGGGGCTTTGAGAGAGATATGTTCCCTGAAATACCCTGAATGGCTTTAGAGAATTCTCCTGCAGTGTTATGATATGTCGTGGAGAGCTTTTCCACCATGGTCCGGTAATCCACGCTCAACTTTCCATCTTTTATTGCAACACCGCCTGAATAATAAACCAGAACTATTGATAAAACCAGTATGATTATAAGTAGTCCTTTCACACTTCACCTTCAGTTTTCTATGTGTTTCATTACACACCTACATAAGGCTCTGTGTGATTCTTTTGTGAATCCCGAATAGCATCAGCCTTTTTTGCGCATGGAACTATTCTAATTTTTGAGTCCATACCTTTTCGCCTTAATCAGTTCGTGCAGGTTTCCCAATTTGTTTTCCGCAAGAAAAACAAGGTAAGTGTACGGTACTATGTTTATTTTTCGCGTCAGATTTTCACCATATCCCGCAGCTATGCTTTTCAGCACATCCCTCACATCCGATGAATCCGGAATCTCATACGCGGCACTTCTTGCGAACGCTGAATAATCGTTTTCCCGGCTCTCTTTTATAAGGCGATGCTCAAAATCAAAGAATACGATCTTTCCTTCTGGCGTATATGCTATATTATGTACGTTCACATCACCCAGGTTAAAACCTGCGTCATGGATTTTTCTCATCTCAGCGGCAGCCATTCTAATAAGTTCCAGTTTTTTCTGTTTGCTTACGTTAATATCTCTTAGAACTCTTGATAATTCGGCCATTTCGACATATTCAATATCGATGTAACCGTTTCCTTCTTCAAGCAATTTAGGAACCGGAAAGCCACGTTTATTGAACTCTTTGTACCTTTTTACTTCGGTGCGCTTCCTGCTTTTACCTGATGCCGGCAAAAGACCATGAGGAATAGCTTCCAGCATTGTAAGGAGGTCAGAGTAGACGTCCGCAAGGAAACTATTATAAAATTTTTTCCTGATATACCTGCCCTTTTTCTCATCATATCTGCGCTCAATTACATTCAAATAGCCTTCTGTACTTCTTTTAAAATGATGAATGATGCTGATATTCACTACCCCCGCACACTTTCTTGCCCTGTTTATATATGTTTTATAAACATATATGATTAAGCATATTCCAAAGGTTTTTCTGCAATCAGTTTATAATAAAACAGATGCAGGGATATTATGAAGGGGACATTAGAATAATCCGGAAGTGACAATTATGAAAATAGCTATAGCCGGGGCAGGAATATCAGGAGCATATCTGTACAGGCTCTTACAAAATGAGAGCGAGGATGAGATACATATATATGGTCACAAGCATGAGACAAAATGCGGCATTTCCCCCTGTGCGTGGGGAGCAACAGGAGGGTTCAATGAGTTACTGGAGCATGTGGACCTTGACCCGGAGAGTTATATTTTGCAGCAGCTTGACCACGTTATAATAGACGGGACCGAGATAAAGGTGGATATAGTAACGTTCAACAAGCCCCGCCTGATTAGCGACTTGCTTAAGGATGCTGCGGTTTATTATACTCCATTAAATACAACGAAGTATGACAGAGTGATCGATGCAACGGGTACTTCGCGCACGTACCTTCCGCCCGTAGAGAACGACCTCGTGCTGCTGTGCGCGCAGAGCCGTGTGCGCAGCGATAAACCTCTCGGTAACTTGGTCAGCCTCGGCTACATAGGCTACGCCTGGTGTTTTCCGCTAACGGATAACGTCTACCACGTTGGCTATGGAAGCATTAATGAATCATCGTTCCACGCGCTTTCAGAAATATGCAAAATATGGAAGAAAGATAGCTATACGGTTTGTGCCTGCAAAGGTAAGATACGCATCACATGCCCACACCATTCAACCCCTTTTGTAGATAATATAGCAATCCAAGGTGGCAGCGTGTCTGTGTGGGGCATTGGGGAGGCAATTGGCTGTGTAGGTTCCCTGGCAGGCGACGGTATAGTACCGGGCATGAAAAGCGCGCAGCTACTGCTGCAGCACCGGGATGATCCTGAGAAATATACCCATTCGATATTGCATGAGTTCAAATGGATGAAGAACGAGCGCCGTGTCGTTGACAAGATATACCGGGGTGAAAGGCTCGGATTTGGCGATGCATGGGTATTTAAGGAGAATGCGCGGAGGGCAGGGATGAAGATCGGGCTAAGGCAGGCTCTAGGCGTGTTGAAAAGGTTGGGAAAATCCAGAAGTATAAATGAAAAGACGACCTGTTAGCAGGCATGGTGGTCTGTTATAGTTTCCATAATTGCGGCTTCTAATCTTGAAAAGCGGTTTGGCGAATTTATCGCCGTGGATAGCGTGAGTTTTACCGTGGAAGAAACAGAGATGTTCGGATTCCTCGGTCCTAACGGTGCAGGCAAGACCACCACGATGAAAATGATACAGTGCATATCGCCCAAAACAGGAGGCGAGCTTTCGGTATTCGGGGTGGATGTGAACACGCACCAGCGGGAGATAAAAAGACTTCTGGGGGTCGTGCCCCAGGAGAACAATCTTGATCCTGATTTCACAGTGTATGAGAATCTCCTTGTGTATGCACGCTATTTTAACATTCCGCGTGCTGTGGCTGAGAAGAAAATAGACGAACTTCTTGATCTCGTGCAGCTGCGTGAGAAAAAGAGTACAACCATCGTACAATTATCAGGTGGGATGAAGAGGCGCCTGATACTTGCAAGAGCACTTATCAACGACCCGCGCCTTTTAATACTGGATGAGCCCACGGTCGGGCTTGACCCGCAGGCAAGACACCTCATCTGGGATAAACTCAAAAAGTTGAGGTCGCAGGGCAACACGATTGTACTCACGACCCATTACCTTGAAGAAGCTGCACAGTTATGCGACCGACTTGTGATTATGGACCAGGGCAAAATCCTGGTTGAAGGAAAGCCTGCTGAACTTGTCCTGCAACATGTGGGGACCGATATTGTGGAAGCTGAAAACAGCCCGGAGACAATAGGTTGTTTAGACAGGCTTGGTATAAAATATGAAATATCGGGGGAAACGATACAGGTATATACAGATAGCCCACAGAAAATCACTGGTATTCTGCTTGAGGATTGCAGGCTCGGGAAGGTAATTGCCCGGAGAGCCACACTTGAAGATGTATTTTTGAAACTCACAGGGAGAAAATTGAGGGATTGAAAAGATGTCATATTTTGATATTCCTGAACTGACAGGCAGCACCTGGAAGGTCTGGCTTCGAAATAAAGACGTGTTCATGAAAACATATATGGTGAACTTTCTCCCCAACTTTTTACAGCCACTGCTATATCTTTTTTCCCTCGGGTTCGGCGTTGGGTTTTTCATAAACGAGATCGAGGGCATATCTTATGCAAGGTTTATCGCCCCTGCCCTGATAGCTATTGCGATTATGAACTCATCGTTTTTTGAATGTACTTTCGCCTCGTTCGTGCGCATGTACTTCCAGAAAACTTTTGACGCCATAATAGCAACACCCCTGACGATCGAAGAAGTGATAACAGGCGAGCTCCTCTGGGGCGCCACGCGAAGTACGATAAACACCATTATCACGCTGCCGGTGCTGGCTGCCTTCGGGCTCATCGAATTTCCTTCCTCCCTGCTGATAATCCCGTTCTCATTCCTTGCCGGTTTTCTTTTTGCAACGATCGGCATGTGTTTTACAGCCGTTTCCCCGAACATAGATTCCCTCAATTATCCCATGTTCCTGTTCATAACGCCCATGTTCCTCTTCAGCGGCACCTTTTTTCCGCTTTCGCTCCTGCCGATGTCCATCCAGTATCTTGCAATAGCCCTGCTGCCACTGACTCATGTTGTCATTATTGCGCGTTCGCTGACACTTGCAAACCCGCATCCGCTTATGCTGCTGAGCTTTGTTTGGATCGCGCTTACTTCAATCGTGTTCTTTTTACTGTCGGTGAACCTGATGAAGAAAAGACTGGTCGTTTAATTTCAACACCTGAAAAAGTGTGCAAAAGCCCATCAAAAGCCTGCCTGATATGAAGATCGTTATCCAGATTTTTTTCAAAATCCGGTTTTAACCGTTCACTCAGTTCCTTGACCTTTTTATCGCTTTCCTTTGCATCCGTATTCCTGATAGCTTCTATCATTTGTTTATGCTTGGTAGGATAAAACTATCTATCACCTTTCGAATCCAAGCTTAATACCGGTGTTACCTCCAGTCACTTTATAAATCGAGCCAAATCACAAGATTAAAATAGGATAAGTAAAAATATATATAAAGCTTCCAATGTAGTGAAAAAGGTGGTATCTGAAAAAATGTTAACACAGGATGAGGCGAATATTCTCATCGGCCTTCCAAAGGTGAAGAAATATGATGATATCTATGCATTTCCGTCTCCTGGGGATACCTTAATGGTTCCAGTAATCTCCCAGAATGGGTTAGAGAACTTCTTAATAGATATTAACAGAGGAAGAATACAAATTACAAAGTGCACGTACCAGGAACGCCATCAGGAGAGAACTATTTTATTACGACTTGATATTGACGGACCTCCACACCATAACCCTTATGTAGAAACGCTTCCATTGCCAGATTTAGAGCCTTATAACGGAAGGATAATACCTTGCCCGCACGTTCATCTATATGTGGAGGGATTCATGGATAAATGGGCAATCCCGGCTCCAACTGATAAGTTCCCCAATACAATCGACTTATTTAAGACTATAGAGGACTTCTTAGACTATTGTAATGTCATTGACAAGCCCAAGTTTTGGAGGGAGTCGTTAAATGGGTTTTAATGAGTGTCAGGATTTAGTTAATAAATATATCGAGTGGCTCAAACAGAGTATCAGCTACGCTGATAAAGAAGGTATTTGTGAGATTACCACTCCTTTTCTTGACAGGCATAATGATTGTCTACAGATTTATGTAAAAAAAGACGGTGATAATCTTATTCTCTCAGATGATGGTTACATACTCAGAGATCTTAAGTTAAGCGGATTTGAAATCACCACAGAAAAAAGGAAACAATTGGTGAATGCAGTACTTAGTGGTTTTGGGACTCAGCTTAGAGTGGATGAGATTGTTACAGTAGCGAAAGCTGATAACTTTCCTCAAAAGAAACATAATTTAATTCAGTCCATGCTAGCTTTAAACGATATGTTTATTACGGCGAGATCGATGGTAGAAAGCATATTTAAGGAAGATGTTGAGAAGTTTTTGCGCCTTCATGAAATCCGGTTTACTCCTTCTGTCAAATTCACAGGAAAGAGTGGATTCGACCAGTCCTTTGATTTCGTTATTCCCTCCTCTAAAGACCAACCTGAAAGAGTTATTCAAGTCGTCAATCGTCCAACCCGCCAGAATATAAGCTTTTTAATTTTCTCTTGGGCAGATACAAAAGAAGTAAGACCTGTGAAATCTACATTATATGGATTTCTAAATGATACAGAGCAATCCATAAACGCCGAACTGGAAAGTGCTCTGGAGCAATATGATATAAAACCAGTTCTTTGGTCTAAGAGGGAAGAGTATCTTCCGGAACTCGTAGCCTGATTTATAGAATCCTCTTTCATAACTTATTCCTCTTTTTCATATAACTCTTAAAATCAGAAGGCTTTTAATCTCAAAAGTCCAATTAATAACGGGAGTATAGGAGCATGAATGAAAATCCGTGTCCAAAAGTTCCGTTTACGGCAGAGAACATAACAGCCTGCATGTGTCCACGGTGCCCGGTCCAGACCGGCAGCCGGTGTGTAAATGAAATACTGGGGAAGCTGGATGAAGTACTGGGAAGCGCAGGTGGGGTGCCCGAACCTCGGGACGTTCCGGGAGTGTACTGCTCTACCGGGGCTGCTACCTGTAAGGACCTTAACCCCTCGCAGATGTGTATCTGCGGAAGCTGCGCAGTCTGGCACAGGTACAACCTGGTGAGCGGGAGACCTGTTTATTATTTCTGCAAAGATGGAAGAGCAGGGTAAGTATGGCGGCTGTGCAGGATACCAGGGAAAACAGGGAAAAATGCCTATGCCCGGGCTGCCCGAGCTATCCTCACGATTGTGAAGGAGAGATTTTATATTGCGGCATGGGCAAAAGCGATTGCGATATCAAAGCAAGAGGCTGTAATTGCAGTAACTGTCCGGTTTATTATGAATATAAACTGAACGGATTATTTTTCTGCGATAAAGAAGAGGTCGGTTTAAGCGGCTTCGTAATGCGTAAAAAGAGGTCTGATGAGGATGGTTCTTTTTACCAGGGTATTGTAAATATCAAGGATATCGCGAACACAGGAGAGAGCATCCCCTGTTCGATGGGTTCGTTGAAAAAGCTGCCGTTCTCTCTTGATGACCTGCATTTTGTGCCCGCACAGGTGGACAGGATTCCCCTGAACAGGGATGAGGAAGTAAATACCGCAATCGTTATCGGTTCCAGAAAGCCATTGAGAGCCTCTACCCCGATTATGATTACCGGTATGAGCTTCGGTGCGGTCTCAAAGAATGTCAGGCAGGTAATCGCATTGACTGCTGCACAGTTAAAAATGGCTTTTAACTCAGGTGAAGGCGGGATTTTAGAGGACGAAATCAAAATCGCAAAAGATTTTTACATAGGCCAGTATGCCACAGGCAGGTTCGGAGTCGGTGAAGAGTTGCTGAAGAAGGTCGCTGCGGTCGAGATAAGGTTCAGTCAGGGAGCCTATCCCGGCAAAGGAAGTTACCTGCCTGCCAGTAAAATGACCCCTGAGGTCGCAAAAGCGAGAGGGCTAAAGAGAGGCGAGGCTGCGTATTCACCGGCGCATCATCCTGATATGACCACTCCGCAGCATGTAAAGGACAAAGTTTCCTGGCTGCGGGACATTACAGGCGGTGTTCCAATAGGGGCAAAGATAGGCTGCGGCAATATCGAGAATGACCTTCGTGTTCTGGTTGATGCAGGTGTTGATTTCATAGCCCTTGATGGTTTTGGCGGCGGCACCGGAGCCACGGAATTATACGTGAGAGAAAATGTCGGCATCCCGATATTTGCCGCGCTGCCGAGGGCTTTTAAGTACCTTACAGAACTTGGGGTCAAGGACAGGATATTCCTTATTGCCGGCGGAGACCTGCGTACTTCTGCTGATTTCGCAAAGTGCCTGGCACTCGGGGCTGATGCGGTCTACATAGGCACCCCTGCCCTGATCGCTATGAACTGCGAGCAGTACAGGATATGTTATACAGGGTTATGTCCCACAGGCGTAACCACTCATAATCCTGTACTGCTCACGCAGCTCAATGTTGAGAAGGGAGTTGAAAAACTGACTAATTTTATTGAAGTATCGACCCGGGAGATAGCCAACCTGGCAAGGATCGTGGGAAAAGATGATATCAACAAACTTGATAGCAATGACCTTGTTTCTATGAACAGGGAACTGGCGGCAATCACGGGTACGAGATGGATGAACTGGGGGGTATATTGAACAGTAGAAGTAACATATCTTTTCCACTCCTATTTCGAAGCTGTTTATAGATGAGACTTATATTCTTTAATCTCATTGTCATCCCTGTGATAACCTATTACTGAAATCCCCACTGTCCTCATCGCAGGCACTGGCAGCAGCGTGGGAAAGACCACAGTTGCTTTAGGCTTGATGGCTGAGCTCAGCAAAAATTACAAAGTCCAGCCATTCAAAGTAGGACCCGATTTCATTGACCCCACCCACCATACCCTGGTCTGCGGGCGCCCGTCCAGGAACCTGGACAGCTACATGATGGGCGAGCGCGGAGTACTTGAAACCTTTATACATGCCTCAGCAGATGCGGACTTTTGCGTAATAGAGGGAGTAATGGGTCTTTTCGACGGCATGGATGATACAGAGATAGCAAGCACTGCCCATGTAGCCAAAATACTAAATGTGCCGGTGGTATTAGTCGTTAATGCCCACGGTGTTTCGCGGAGCGTTGCAGCTATGGTAAAAGGCTTTGCAGAGTTCGATAGGGTCGATATCCGGGGTATAATTCTGAATAGCGTGGGCAGCGAGAGGCATACAGGACTTATCAGGGACTCGCTGCGCAGCGCCGGCATTAAGATTCCTGTCATAGGGTCGCTCCCGGCGAGCAGGGAGATCTCGATCCCGTCGCGGCATCTGGGACTTCATATGGCAGGCGAGAATGAACTGGATGTAACATTACTTTCAGGGTTCATTGAGAAAAATGTTGATTTAGATGCTCTAAAAACGATCGCGGGTACCTATGAGGTGCCGAATATAAAGCCGGATGAGCCGGATGAGGGATTCGACACCAGAATCGGGATTGCCCTGGACGGTGCGTTCTGCTTTTATTACCAGGACTCATTCGACGCTTTCAGGAGACTGGGCGCGGAGCTTATTTTTTTCAGCCCGATGAGCGACAGGCTGCCTGATGTGGACGGCATGTACCTTGGCGGAGGATATCCTGAGCTGTTCGCGCGGGAGCTTGAAGCCTCAAGGTCACGCGATGATATAAAAAAAGCCGCGAACGACGGGATGCCGATATACGGCGAATGCGGGGCGCTGCTGTATCTGAATGAGAGCCTCACCACAGATAAGACCTATAGAATGGCGGGCGTACTCGGAGCGAATTCGAGGATGACAGACAGGCTGCAGGCGCTCGGTTATACTGAGGCGCAGGTAATATCGGATTCCCCTCTTGCAAAAAAAGGAAGGATTATCAGGGGTCATGAGTTCCACTATTCTGTTACTGAATGTGATAGGGATGCCATGTTCGCCTATAAACTGGGACGGGGAAAAGGAATAAGTTCGGGAAAGGACGGGCTTATAGAACATAATACTCTTGCGAGCTATATGCATACCCATCCAGCCTCAGCCTCGTTCGCTGAATTCCTGCACCAGTGCAACAGGTATAAGTCAGGCTGAGTATATACATTAAAGAAGTCAAAAGTATCTAAATAAATGCAACATGTGGGAGTGTTTGGATGTCCGAGGCTGTATTTATTATTGAGTGGTTGCTTATTGTTGAAGCCATAGGATTTATTTCGTTTCCTCTGGTAGCCCGCTTCATCAACCTGCCTGACAGGGGTTATTCGATCTCAAAACTCATAGGGCTTCTTCTGGTAACGTACCTGGTATGGCTGGAGGTAAGCCTTCGGATTTCGGATTTCGGACTTATTGCTATTGTATTTGCGCTTGTGTTGCTGGTTATAATCTCATTTCGCAGCTTTGACCCCCGGCTTCTACCCCGAAAAGGCATTTTGTTAAAAAGCGAGCTTGTCTTCATGATTTCATTTCTTGTGTTCACACTTATTATAATGAACAAGCCGGACATATACGGCCCGAACTCCGAGGATTTTATGGACTTTGCCTTCCTGCAGTCCCTTCTCAGGAGCGCTCATTTCCCACCCCCCGACCCCTGGATGCTGGTGAGACGCTGAGCTATTATTATTTCGGTCAACTGCTCGTGGCAGTGCTCACAAAGTTATCCGGCATCCCTTCGAACATCACGTACAACCTTGCAATCCCGATGTTCTTTGCGCTCACAACCCAGGCTGCTTATGGTGCGGGGTACAACCTCACGCGGCGTTCTTTTTACGGGATTACCGGCGCGCTGTTCGTAGCCGTCAGCGGGATAATGTCCGGGTTCCTGCAACTTGCCGTGTATCTTGTCCCGGTCTCAAGAGGATTTATACACTATACGCCGCTGCAGGTGCCTGATATACAGCAGTGGCTCCTGAAATTTAATTTCTGGGATTCGATAAGCATCATCCCGCAGACATTTAATTTTTATCCTTATCATACGTTCGCACATGGCTACCTGCACGCCCACATGATGTCGATACCGTTCCAGGTAATGCTTATCACTATTGGTCTTGGTCTGTTCAGGGCTGAAAAAATAGGAAGATGGGATATCCTGCTTCTTAGCTTAACGATCGGCTTTTTCGCAGGACTGAGCATATGGGAATACCCTACCTATCTTCTTTTTGTTTATCTTATTTTTGTCTTCACGCGCAAAAAAGAGGCTCTGAACCTCAGCACCAGGATAGCGGCTCTCAGTATCATACTGTACCTGCCTTATTACCTCACAAGGAACTCAGGAGGATTTATCGGTATCCTGCCTGTTCCTGAGAGTACATCTCTTTTAGATTTCCTGCAGGTGTTCGCTCTCTTTGTGTTCCTGCTGCTCTCGTTCCTGTTCGTTTACTGCTGGCAGCACAGGGAAAAATACGAGGGTACGCACAGGAAAATAATACTGTTCGGCGCCGTGATGCCTCCTGTGGTATTGGTATCCGGGGTTGCTTTTCGTTCACAGGTATTGCCCCTGCTGGCATTGATTGCCCTGATATCCTTCTACGGGATAAAGAGGTTCGAGGGGCACGATGAAAAATTCACTCTGCTGCTTGTGCTTCTTGGAAGCCTTGTTGCTGTATTCCCTGAGATATTATACATTATGGATGCCATGCCTGTGGCGCGCTTTAACACGATTATGAAATTGCATCTTCAGGTATGGGTTTTGTGGGGAATTGCCTCCTCATATGCAATATACTATATCCTCGGGCAGGACAGGGCAGGCAGGTTTAAAATAATGACCATTGCTATCTGGTCGGTAGCTGTTATTTTTATGGTCTTTGCATCACTCGTCCATCCTGTTGCATCGACTACAAGCTGGACGAGCGGCACGACGTTTTTTGGCTCATCGACGCGCGGGACTCTGGACGGGACTGCATACGTGAGCAAAGAAAATATCGACGATTACAGGGCGGTCCGGTGGATAAACAGGAACATTACAGGTATGCCCGTGATCCTGGAAGCACCCGGCAGTGCTTATACGTACTCATCACGCATCTCCACTCTCACAGGGCTTCCGACCGTGATCGGCTGGACGTCTCATGAAATAATATGGGGCAATAGCTGGGATAAAGTTGATGAGCGAGTCCGGGATGTTAATACAACATACTCAACAACCGAAAAGGAGAAAGCTGTTGAACTTCTAAGAAAATACAATGTGCAGTATGTTTATGTCGGGGATATCGAAAAAGATAAGTATCCCCGAACAGGATTGCAGAAATTCGACGATGATAAGCTTTTTGAACTTGTGTATAATGACAGCGTGCGAATATACAAAATAAAATGATGTGATGATCCTGCTCAGCGCCAGTTTTTGATTTTGACGAGTGTGGCAGGAAAACATTTTAAGCAATAGGATAATGTTGGACACTGAAATATGAATGATTTTGACAGGATCAAATGGCTAAAAAAAGAAAAAAATGCAATCATCCTTGCTCACAATTACCAGCGTGGCGATGTCCAGGATGCTGCTGATTTCGTGGGCGACTCTTTCGGCCTGAGCCAGAAAGCAGTTTCAAGCGGCGCAGACGTGATAGTTTTCTGCGGGGTTGATTTCATGGCAGAGAGCGCAGCTGTGCTCAATCCCGGGAAGACAGTGCTTATGCCCGAATTGAGTGCCCAGTGCCCGATGGCAGGCATGATAACGCCCGAATCCCTGAAGCTTGAGAAAGAAAAGCACCCAGGGGCGGCTGTTATCTGCTATGTGAATACTTCAGCGGCAGTGAAGGCGCAGAGCGATGTATGCTGCACCTCAGCGAACGCCATTAAAGTGGTGAATTCGATGGAAGCAGATGAGATAATCTTTGTCCCTGACAGGAATCTTGCACTGTACGTTGCTGCCAACACTGAAAAGAAGATAATCCCGTGGAAAGGGTACTGTCCCACTCATCACCTGATATTGCCAGGCGATATCCTGCTTGAAAAAGAGGAGCATCCCGATGCTCTGGTTCTTGTCCACCCTGAATGCAGGCCCGAAGTCGTAGCTCTTGCAGATAAGGTACTGAGTACGTCGGGCATGCTGAAATACGCGGCGCAGTCCTCTTCAAAGGAGTTTATCATCGGCACCGAAGTAGGGCTTTTGCACAGGCTGAACAGGGAGAATCCCGACAAAAAGTTCATCCCTGCAACGCGATATGCTGTCTGCCCGAATATGAAAATGAACACGCTGGGAAGCATAATCCGCGCGCTTGAGCGGAATGAGCATGTGATAAAAGTCCCGGAGGATATCAGGAAGAGAGCTAAACTGGCGCTTGATAGGATGCTGGAAGTGGGGCGGGGTGATTGAGCGCTAAGGATTGATGATTAAATAACATTCT
>NZ_FZMP01000103.1 GCF_900196725.1 Candidatus Methanoperedens nitratireducens
AGATGCCGACAAAACGTTTCCCTATTTGCAGTATTCTCCTGAGTAATTGTCCATTTTCCCTCATCATCAATACAGCCGTGGACCGATGTCCTTAGATTCATATCCCAATTCATTTGTCATCGGTTAACGATTTTGTTGCACAACTCTGAATACCATTCATAGCGATTTTTCGAATTGAATGTTAGATATTTGCATAAAAAGTGCTACTTTTCCGACATTTCGTATCTTAACCGATGACAAATGGATTACCACCACCATAAGACTGGATAGAATAGAAGGTATAGATAGTTTTGTATCAACAATGTTGCTTTATATCAACAATGTTGCTTGTCATTCTCATTAATGAGAATGGTCGAAAAAGCTATTGTTTGTGAGTATTTTTCTGTCGCTGAGGTTGGCTACCACCACCTACCCAACGTACCTTTTTATAGCCAACCTCACATCCGCACGCGCCTTAAAAGGTAGTAGATAGACCATTGCCCGTTAACGAACGTGCTTTTGTGGACGCTATATTTCGGTCGGCATAATTACTTACCAAAGCTAAAAACGTTGGAAATGCCACTAATGCCTCTGCAAGAGGCACGATTGCTTAATAAGATAGAAGATTTGGTGGGACAAAATGGACAGTTGTCTAATTCGTCCCACCCTGAAGAACTACAGCTTTACACCGTTTGGAAAGTGTTCAAGATGCTCCATGACGGAAATATCCGCCCGTAATTTTGTAGTACTATCTTACCCTGCTCTTTTTAGATATAAACTTTAACGTACAGCACAAAAATTCTAAAAAATGCAATACACAGGCTCATTATTTGATGGTATATCGCCTCCGGACTACACCCCGCGCGCTGATTCATGCCATTATAATAAGCCTCATTTTCAATATGCCGTTAATTTAACAAAACCGTTATAAAATAATGTAGATTATTTTAATATCGAATAGGCGAAATAAAAAATGGTATAAATCGGATCATCTGCGAAGCTGGTAGAATTTCTTGAAAAAATCCCTTTCAGCCCGTACTATATAGAAACCGGTCGTGTGGCTGGAGGAGTGCCTTAATCCCTTCTGGATTTCTGAAACATAGAATCCCAAAGCCTCTAAATCATGCGCGTACATGTGCCAAATAGATGGGAGTGTAACAAATCTTGTTGAAACTTCTATAATGCAACAGGTGTTATAGGAGTTGAGAAAAATGGCGAAGTTATTTACAAGAGAACAGGCATGAGCCTGGCTAAGGGCAAACAATCTGAAGGACGGAAAAAGCATTGAGCAAGCATTTATTGGCGAGATAAAAGACGTTCTTCAAGAAGCATTGGAAGAAGAAATGACCAATACACTTGGGTATTCCAAATATGAATGGAAGAATAAGAATAAGAATACTGATAACTCAAGGAATGGCCACAGTAAAAAGACAGTCAGAAGCCAATTCGGAGAAATAGACCTTAAAATTCCAAGGGATACCAATAGTGAATTTGAGCCAGTAATTGTAAAGAAGCACGAGAGAACGATATCAAGCGAACTTGAGGACATGATAGTTTCCCTGTTTGCTCAGGGAGTGAGCAACCGGGATATAGAATCACAAATGAAGAGAATATACGGTATCGAGGTCTCTCCTGAGATGGTAAGCAGGATGACAGATAAGATCCTTCCGATAGCAAAAGAGTGGCAAAACCGACCGTTAAATGAACTGTATCCAATAATCTACCTGGACGGTATCGTTTTCAATGTTAACCAAGGACGGTCAAATAGTAAAGAAAACAGCCTATGTCGTATTTGCAATAACCACAGAAGGTAAAAAAGAGATACCTGGGATACGGATTGGAGAGATTGAATCATCCAAATTCTGGATGAGTATATTATCCGACTTGAGAAACAGAGGTTTAAAGGATGTTTTAATTGCTTCTGTTGATGGATTGACTGGATTTGAGGAGGCAATCAGGGCAGCATTCCCAAAAACAGAGATACAGAGATGCATTGTACATCAAATAAGGAACTCTACAAGATTCGTCAATTATAAGGACAGAAAAGAATTCTGCAACGATATGAAGGAAATCTATACTGCACCCAATGAAGAAGCTGGACTGGCTGCTCTTGACGATTTTGAGAAAAAGTGGGGTAGCAAGTATTCCTATGCTATAAAAAGTTGGAGGATCAACTGGCAGAGCTTATCCACGTTCTTCAAATACCCTCCTGATATAAGATGGCTTATTTATACTACGAATCCAATAGAGAATTTTAACAGGAGGATAAGAAAAATCACAAAAACAAAGAGTTCATTCCCAACAGATGATTCCCTGTTTAAAATCCTGTACCTGATAGTAATGGATGCATCCGAGAAATGGACTATGCCTATCCGTGATTGGGGAGTTATCCTCAACCAGCTCATGGTATATTTCAAGGAACGGGTGGATGTATGTTTATAGGGAGAAAAGTATAATGAATATAGGAAGTTTCAACAAATTATGTTACGCTCCCGAAAAAGATTTAGAAAAAAGTGGCTACCCGTTAAAATCCTTTTTTAAAGGACTTTGCCCCAAACGGGTAGCCCAACTCCACCTATAGCGAGGATGGCTACCACAAGACACCAGAAATAATCCATCAGCCAGTTGATAATCTGCCCCACTCATCGGAAGGCTGAGTTATTTCTATAGCTCCTGTCCTCGCTTCTTCAAACTTTCCCGAACCTGCGTCTTCTGCTTTCAAAAACAAGTAAATTTGATTCGCTGCATATAATCGTCTTTTCCAAACCGATACCTCCTATGGACTCGGACACACTCCGATGTACACGTATGTACGCCAAAAGCATAAAGCTTTTGTTTCTTAGTGATTATTACCGACCATGACAGAAAAAATGGCAGTCCCAATTTTCAGGAAAATCCTATCCGCGTTGTTTGCGTCCGGCTCTCTCAGGACAATGGAGATATACGCCAAAATGCAGGACGAAGCCAAATCAAGCTTTTATAATGCAATGCGGCAGCTTAAGAATGAGGGGTATATAAAGGCGGAAGTTAGGCTTAATAACTTAGCGGTATATATTCTTACGGATAAGGGTGTTGAAGTGGTTAAGGAATACGTGAAGAAAAGCAACGCTGAAGATGTTATTTCTGCAATTGCAGATAGCGATAGGGCTGAAGAGCTTCTTTATGGGATATTAGCTTCTGATGTCAGGAAGAAGACTGGGATAGAGGCAGACGATGCGGTTTATGCTGCGATTGTGAAGAAGAATTACGAGCAATTCTTGAGGAAAACGAGGGAGGATTTGGAGGTCTTAAGTCGTTAGGTGTCTTTCTTGTCTTTACTGTCTTTACTGTCTTTACTCCCATCAACATCAAGTATTCTTCCTCAGAACCCAAAGCTCCACGCTCGGAAAAGCCACCCATGCCAGAACTGGTTCTATGTAAAGACAACTTCTCGTAGCCTTCTCTTAGCTCTAGAGAAGCTCAAAACCGCCTATTCGTCTGAAATAACCCCTATAAAACCGTCGTTTATATGGCTTCTCAGCTTCACAGGGTATCAGATGGTATGGGTTTTTTGAAGATGGTGGATATTCTGGCTTCTCAAAGTTCAGAGAAGCGAGAAGAGAAGCAAGAACGAGAAGTTTTGAGAAGCAGTATGCGAGAAGGTAGAGAAGACTATGAAGAAGAGTGTTTTAGAAAAGGAAAGATATAAAATACAGCATTATTAATAAGATTAATAAGACTCTAAGGAGATTCCGGGAGTGTAATGAATTTTGCTGAAACTTCTATAAACTAAACGCTCATGAGGCTTCGCCTCATGCATGAAGCATGAAAAACTTTTATTACTTTTTCCAATGCTTATATCCTTGATATGGGCAGTGAAGGTTGTTTGTTTTTTGAGGCTTTGATCTCGTAATCTAAACTAACCATTATCATTTCTCGTATGCATGAATGCGTCTTTGAACGCGTATGGGAAAATGTTCCTTCACAAGAAATTTATTATTGCCACAATCCTCTCCAGAGATGGAAACAAGATTAGAGGAAGGTTTGGAATGACTCTTGATGAAATCTTGAAATTGATAACATCAAAAAGAATTCTCGAGAAACTGAATAAGGAAATCATGAGCCGAATGCAGAAGCTCAAGGAAGATCTAGAGATTGCAATGTCCATGACTGGCATGGGATTTACATCTGCTTCAACAATCCTTGCTGAGATTGGAAATTATAGAGATTTTGTGACGGCTGAACAACTTGCATCATGGTGCGGACTTACACCGAAGGTTTCTCAATCCGCAGATAAACTTGTTACAGGCAGTATAACAAAACAGGGTTCAAAGCATGTGAGACGGATGCTTGTTCAAGTTGCTCATGCTATAGCCAAATCAAAAAATTCAAAATTGAAAAGGTTCTTTTTGCATATTTTGGCAAAGAAGGGAAAGAAGAAAGCAATCGTTGCATTGATTCGTTGCATTGGCAAGAAAAGTTCTATGCATATTGCATCATCTCCTGGTGAACAGAGAAAAATATCAGGACGCTGAGATGTCAAAAACTAAGAAAGTCAAACTGAATTGGGCTTCAATTGGGCTTCCTCCCCGGTTCAAATGACTGAGCAGGATATGATAAATGTCCTTGTTGGTGCTGGCTATACAGTCCAAAAGATGAAGAAATCAGTATAAATAAATTTGGAGGTTTGATAGACAATATTTATTGAAAATTATCGATTGTATTTGATTTTTTAGCGTTTGTAGCTTCGGCTATAGAATTTTTCCTTCAAGTATTTATATCAATAAGCTTTGAGACTGAATTTTTCTGATTTCAGGTTTCATTATTTTAAATTCTTGTTGTCATGATGACATAAGTTCTTCTTCCGGTTGAAGTGGAGAAGATTGTTTT